>NZ_JCASIL010000006.1:0-230815 GCF_059685725.1 Telluria sp. RT2P19 | reverse complement strand
ATCCACGTGCAAAACGTGAACGCTTATCACCGACGCTTCAAGGAGTGGTTGGCGCGCTTTCATGGCGTGGCGTCATGGCGCCTGCCGAATTACCTGGGTTGGCTGTGGGCCCTCGATGGTGGGCGAGTTACTTCTGTCGAGCAATTGCTACGCATCGCGATCGGATTCATCCATAGGTAACGGTGACATCGCCAAATTCGATGAGCGCGATGCGCTCCAGGTCGCGGGCGTCAGCGATCCTAGGGCGAAACTGGCGACCGGCGCGCAGCGGTCCGAGAACATGGCCTCGGCATCGGCGCCCGGGGTCGGTCCACGGCCGTCGCGGATCGCGACATCGACCGCGGCGCCTGCCACGTCGACGGTAGCGTCGGACGCGCGCAGCAGCAAGTCGGCCCCGGCCCTACCCGGCCGACACCATCGCCGCGGCCAAGGCCTTGTACGACCCCGCCGCGATGGTCGAGATCGGGGCTCACTGCACGCACCGGAGCGTGCCGCCGCGATGCTGGCCGACGGGAGCGCCGATCCGGTGTCGCTGGGCCGCGGCGCTGACCCGTGCCGACCGGCCGCGGCGGGCGCAGGAGGGTATGCCGCTCGACGAATTCGATCGCGGCTTGTTGTCGCCGGTCGCGGATCTTCACAATGCCGCGCGGCGCCGTACCGCCCCCGGTGCGGCGAGCTCCTAGCGCTCGGCCACGTGCACCGTGGCCTTCACATGCTTCAGGCTTGCCACGATCGTGAAGGTCATGATGACCAGCAGCGACCACGAACTCCATTTGCTCAGGTGGACGACGGACCAGGCGCCAAGCTGGTTGGGATAGCGCCACACGCCCCAGAAGGTGCCGATGTTCTCGGCCAGCCAGATGAAGAAACCGGTCAGCACGAAACCGAGCAGCAACGGCATGCGGCGGTCGCGGTCGAGCGGCCGGAACACGACCTCGGTGCGCGCATACAGGCCCAGCGCGCAGGCCGCCAGGTACCAACGGCAGTCGCCGATATAATGGTGGGTGAAGAAATTCAGGTAGATCAGGATGGCGATCCCCGCCGCCATCCAGTACGGCGGGTGGTGGCGCACCCGCAGGTCGAGCAGGCGCCAGGCCTGGATGATGTAGCTGCCGATCGCGGCGTACATGAAGCCGGCGAACAGCGGCACGCCCCATACCTTGGTATGGGCAAAGTCGGGATAGCTCCACGACGCGATGCCGCCCGACACCTTGAACACTTCCAGCGCGAAGCCGACCACATGGAACAGGGACACCGCCTTCAGCTCGTCCCAGGTCTCGAGGCGCGACCACACCATGCCGGCCTGGATGGCCAGCGCCACCACCAGCAGCACGTCGTAGCGCGGCACGCCCGACAGGCCGGCGCGCGGCACCAGCACGATCGCCAGGAAGAACCCGGCGACGAACAGGCAGGCGCGCGCCTCCTTGATCCCGAAGTACAGGAACTCGACCAGGCCACGCCGCGCACCGCCCAGCGAGCGCGCTCTGGCGTCCATCAGGTGGCGGTCGAAGGCCGCAAGCAGCGTGTTCATTGAGGGGGTATCCAGCCGCTGCAAAGGGGTCAGGCGGTCGGCAGGCGATGCGCCGCATACAGCTCGCGCAGCTTGTTCTTCTGGATCTTGCCGGTGCCGCCCACCGGCAGGCTCTCGGCGAACACGACGTCGTCCGGAGTCCACCACTTGGCCACCTTGCCGCCGAACCAGCCCAGCAACTCGTCGCGCGTGACCTCCATGCCCGCCCGGCGCACCACCACCAGCAGCGGGCGCTCGGCCCATGTCGGGTGCTGGACCCCGATGCAGGCCGCCTGCAGCACCGCCGGATGCGACATCGCCACGTTTTCCAGCTCGATCGTGCCGATCCACTCGCCACCCGACTTGATCACGTCCTTGCTGCGATCGGTGATCGCCAGGTAGCCGTCGGGGTCGATCGTGGCCACGTCGCCGGTCGGGAACCAGCCGTCCCGCAAGACATCGCCGCCCTCGCCGCCAAAATACCCGGATGCCACCCACGGCCCCTTGACCAGCAGGTGACCGTAGGTCGCGCCATCCCACGGCAGCGCGGCGCCTTCGTCGTCAACGATCTTCATGTCGACGCCGTAGATCGCATGCCCCTGCTTCCTCAGCACCGCGCGCTGCTCGTCCTGCGGCATGGTCGCGTGCTTGGCCAGCAGCGTGCAGGCGGTGCCGAGCGGCGACATCTCGGTCATGCCCCAGGCGTGCACGACCTGTACCCCGAGCCGGTCGATCAGTGTATCCATCAGCGCCCGCGGACAGGCCGATCCGCCGATCACGGTGCGGCGGAAAGTCGAGAAGCGCAGGTCGTTCGCCAGCATGTGGTTGACCAGGCCGAGCCAGACCGTCGGCACCCCGGCCGAGAAGGTCACGCGCTCGGCCTCGAACAGCTCGTACAGCGACTTGCCGTCCAGCGCCGGTCCCGGGAACACCAGCCTGGCGCCCGCCAGCGGCACCGAGTAGGGCAAGCCCCAGGCATTCACGTGGAACATCGGCACCACCGGCAGCACCACGTCGGCGCTAGAGACGCCGAGCGCATTCGGCATCGCCGAGGCGTAGGCGTGCAGCACGGTCGAGCGATGCGAGTACAGCACGCCTTTCGGGTTGCCGGTCGTGCCCGAGGTGTAGCACAGCGCGGCCGCGGAGCGCTCGTCGAACTGCGGCCATGCATAGTCACTCGACGCGGCCTCGATCAGCTCCTCGTAGCACAGCAGGCCCGCGACTGCGCCCGCGGGCGGCATGTGCTCGCGGCCGCACAGGGCGACGTAGGCCTTGACTGTCTTGCATTCGCGCGCCATGGCCTCGATCGCAGGCAGGAACGTCAGGTCGAAGAACAGCACCCGGTCGTCGGCGTGGTTGACGATATAGGCGATCTGCGCCGGATGCAGGCGCGGATTGATCGTGTGCAGCACCGCGCCCGAGCCGGACACGCCGTAATACAGCTCCATATGACGGTAGCCGTTCCAGGCCAGGGTAGCGACGCGTTCGCCCATCCCGATGCCCAGGCCGCCCAGCGCACCGGCCAGCTGGCGCGCGCGCCGCGCACAGTCGCGATAGGTGTAGCGGTGCAGGTCGCCTTCCACCCGGCGCGAGACGATCTCGGTGTCACCATAGTGGCGCGCTGCAGACTCGAGGATGCTTGACACCAGCAGCGGTTGATCCATCATCTGGCCTTGCAGCGGGCTCATCGGGTACGCTTGCATGGGGACTCCATGAACAAATGGCAACAAGGAAAGTGTCATCCTCGCATCGTGTGGCCGTCAACCGGATTCGATGATGCACCGCATCAAGTCACTGAGTAATAGCGCCCTGCCCGGTTACCGGATGTAACGCCGGCGCACAGCGCACCGGTGCGCGGATAGAATCGGCCTGGTGCGGTAAAATTCCGCCAATCTTGACCACTTTGCCAGGACACTGCCATCACTGCCGACGAACTCCCCTTCGACAATTCGTTTGCCGAATTGCCACCGGCGTTCTACACGCGCCTCATGCCGACGCCGTTGCCCTCGCCACACTTCATTGCGGCGAGCAGTCCCGCCGCAGCCCTGATCGGGCTGAGTGCGGGCGATCTCGCGCGCCCCGATTTTGTCGAGGTCCTGACCGGAAACAAGGTGGCGCCGCGCTCGCAGCCCTTGTCGGCCGTGTATTCAGGCCACCAGTTCGGCGTCTGGGCCGGCCAGCTCGGCGATGGCCGCGCGATCACGCTGGGCGAGATCGCCACCCCGAATGGTCCGCTGGAACTGCAGCTCAAGGGCGCCGGCCGCACGCCGTATTCGCGCATGGGCGATGGTCGCGCGGTGCTGCGCTCGTCCATCCGCGAATTTCTTTGCTCCGAGGCCATGGCCGCCCTCGGGGTCCCGACCACGCGCGCGCTGGTCGTGACCGGATCGCCGCAACCGATCGCCCGCGAGACCATGGAAAGCGCCGCCGTCGTGACGCGCATGGCGCCGACCTTCGTCCGCTTCGGTTCCTTCGAGCACTGGGCCTCGCGCGAGCGCGAGACCGAACTGCGCACCTTGGCCGACTACGTGATCGGCCAGTTCTATCCCGAGCTGCAGGGCGCCGCCAATCCCTATCAGGAGCTGCTGGCCGAGGTCACCCGCCGCACCGCGCGCATGATCGCGCACTGGCAGGCGGTCGGCTTCATGCATGGCGTGATGAACACCGACAATATGTCGATCCTGGGCTTGACGCTCGACTACGGCCCGTTCGGCTTCATGGAAGCCTTCGACGCCAAGCACATCTGCAACCACACCGACCAGGGCGGCCGTTACTCGTACGCTAACCAGGTGCCGGTCGGCCACTGGAATTGCTATGCGCTGGCCAATGCCCTGCTGCCGCTGATCGGCGAACCCGAGGCGGCAGAAGAAGCCCTCGCCGTCTACCGTCCCGAATTCGGGCGCCAGCTCGATACGCTGCTGCACGCCAAGCTCGGCCTGAAAGAACACCGCGACGAGGATGCCGGCCTGTTCGACCGTACCTTCAGCCTGCTGCAAGAGAACCACGCCGACTTCACGCTGTTCTTCCGCCGCCTGGGCGAGCTCGAGATCGACGGGCCGGCCGGCGACGAGCCGCTACGCGACCTGTTCATCGACCGCGTGGGGTTCGACGCCTGGGCGGTCGAATACCGCGCCCGGCTGCGCCAGGAAGGCAGCGTCGACGCTGCCCGTCGCGAAGCCATGCACAAGGCCAACCCAAAATATATCCTGCGTAACTACCTCGCGCAGATCGCCATCGAGCAGGCGCAAAACGGCGACTACAGCGGCGTGCACAAATTGCTGGCCGTGCTGGAACGTCCGTTCGACGAGCAGCCCGAGAACGATGCCTATGCGGCCCTGCCGCCGGACTGGGCGGCGCATCTCGAGGTGAGCTGCTCATCCTGAGGCCGCGGCCCCGCCCTTGTTTACCCCAAGAAAGACAATCATGACCAACAAAGTGACCAAGACCGACGCCGAATGGCGTGCCCAGCTCGACCCGATGGAATACCAGGTGACGCGCCAAGCCGCCACCGAGCGCGCCTTCACCGGCAAGTTCTGGGACCACCACGAGCACGGCATCTACCACTGCGTATGCTGCGATACGGCGCTGTTCGAGTCCGACACCAAGTTCGATTCGGGCTGCGGCTGGCCCAGCTACTTCAAGGCCCTCGATCCGGAGAACGTGATCGAGAAGGTCGACCGTACCCACGGCATGGTGCGTACAGAGGTCATCTGCGGCGTGTGCGACGCCCACCTGGGCCACGTGTTCCCGGACGGTCCGCCGCCGACCGGCCTGCGCTACTGCATCAATTCCGCCTCGATGCGGTTCGAACCGCTCTGAGGGCCAGGTAGTGATTAAATTCCTGTTCGACCTGTTCCCGGTCCTCTTGTTCTTCGGCGTATACAAATACGGCGACAGCAACCAGGACTGGGCGCACCGCATGACCGTGGAGTACCTCGGCCCGCTGATCGCCGGCGGCGCCGTGCCGCCGGCGCAGTCGGCGATCCTGCTGGCGACCGCGGTGGCCATCGTCGCCACGGCGCTGCAGGTCGGCTACCTGCTGGTGCGCGGCCGCAAGGTCGACAATATGCTGTGGCTGTCGCTGGCCGTGATCCTGGTTGCCGGCGGCGCCACGATCTATTTCCACGATGACCTGTTTATCAAGTGGAAGCCGACCATCCTGTACTGGGCCTTCGCCCTCGCCCTGCTGGTGGCGCAAGTGTTCTACAAGAAGAACCTGATGCGCTCCGTAATGGAAGCCAATATCAAGCTGCCCGATCCGGTATGGAGCCGCATCGGCTACAGCTGGATCCTGTTTTTCGTCGGCATGGGCCTGTTGAACTTGTTGATGGCCTTCGTGGTCTTCCGTAGCGATACCAGCGCCTGGGTCAGCTTCAAGCTGTTCGGCTTTACCGGCATTTTCTTTGCCTTCATCGTGATCCAGACGATGATGCTGTCCAAATACATCAAGGAGGAAGACGCATGACCACTGCAACCGACAAGGGCGACCGCGAAGCACGCCTGCGCGCCATTCTCGAGGCCGAGCTGGCCCCCGCTTCCCTCGAGATCACCGACGACTCGCACCTGCACGCCGGCCATGCCGGCGCGGCCTCCGGGGGCAGCCACTACACCGTCAAAATCGTGTCATCGCGGTTCGAGGGCCTCAAGCTGGTCATGCGCCATCGTCTTGTGTATGATGCCGTTCACGATATGATCAACAAGGCGGAAATCCACGCGCTCGCCATCAACGCGACCGCGCCTTCCGAGCTGTCCTGAGCGTCGGCTTCAGGCAGTTTTAAGTAATTTGCCCGACAATTTGCACTGCTAGTCAAAACAATTAATCCAATCTCGTCCAGCAAACTCCCCGCTACAGGAACACACATGACCTTTAAGCCAGCTCGCCTGCTGTTAGCCCTTGTCGCCGTTGCATCGGCTCCCGCCTTCGCCCAGAACCTCGCAGTGGTGAACGGCAAGGCGATCCCGTCGTCGCGCGCCGATGCCGTCGTCAAGCAGGTCGTGGCCCAGGGCCAGGGCCAGGATTCGCCGCAGCTGCGCGAAGCCGTCAAGAACGACCTGATCGCCCGCGAAGTGCTGATGCAAGAAGCCGTCAAGCAAGGCTACGACAAGAAACCCGAAGTGCGCGAAGCGCTGGACAATGCCCGCCAGTCGATCGTCGTCAATGCCCTGGCCCGCGAATACATCACCAAGAACCCGGTGAGCGACGCCCAGATCAAGGCCGAGTACGACAAGTTCAAGGCGCAGACCGGCGACAAGGAATACCATGTGCGTCACATCCTGCTGGGCACCGAAGACGAAGCCAAGGCAGCTATTGCCAAGCTGAAAGGCGGCACCAAGTTCGAAGACCTGGCCAAGACCTCGAAGGACACCGGCACCGCCAACAACGGCGGCGACCTGGACTGGGTTACCCCGAACGCGCTGCCGCCTGAATTCGCGGCCGGCTTCACCAAGCTGCAGAAAGGCGCGATCACCGACGTGCCGGTCAAGACCAATGCCGGTTTCCACGTGATCAAGCTGGACGACACCCGTCCGGTCAAGCTGCCGTCGCTCGACGAAGTCAAACCGCAGATTGCCGAATCGCTGTCGCAAGAGAAGCTGCGTGATTACCAGGAGCAAATGGTCAAGAAGGCCAAGGTGCAGTAATATGTGCTGTCGCCGGTGCTGAGTTCGCGCCGGCTTTCGTCGCCTGCGGCGATACTTTTCGTGTTTATATAGGATCTCAACAATGATTTTGAAGCCAGCCCGCCTGTTGTTAGCCATGACCGCATTGGTTGCCCTGCCCGCACTCGCGCAAAACGCTGCAACCGTCAATGGCAAGGCGATCCCGCAAGCGAGGGTCGACCAGCTGGTCAAGCAAGTCGTCGCACAGGGCCGCGCCGCCGATTCCCCTGAGCTGCGCGCAGCAATCAAGAACGACCTGATCAGCCGTGAAGTATTGATCCAGGAAGCCGACAAGCAGAATATCGGCGCCCGCGCCGACGTCAAGTCGGCCATCGACAATGCCCGCCAGAGCATCATCATCAACGCGATGCTGGCCGACTACGTCAAGAAAAATCCGATCAAGGATGCCGAGATCAAGGCCGAGTACGACAAGCAGAAAGCCATGATCGGCGACAAGGAATACCATGCGCGCCACATCCTGGTCGACTCCGAAGCCACGGCCAAGGATATCATCGGCAAGCTGAAGGGCGGCGCCAAGTTCGAGGAGCTGGCCAAGCAGTCGAAAGACGGGAGCGCCCAGAACGGCGGCGACCTGGGCTGGGCAAGCCCGGCAACCTATGTGCCTGAGTTCTCGAAAGCCATGGTCGCCCTGCAAAAAGGCGCCATCACCGAGACCCCGGTGAAATCGCAGTTCGGTTTCCACGTCATCAAGCTGGAAGACGTGCGCGCGACCAAGATCCCGCCGCTGGACGAAGTCAAGCAGCAAGTCACCGAAGGCCTGCAGCAGCGTCAGCTGGCCACCTACCGCGAAAGCCTGGTCAAGAAGGCCAAGGTGCAGTAATCGCTGCCTCGCAGTCTCGAAGAGCGCTCCCGCGGGAGCGCTTTTTTCTTGTGTGCGTGAATAAATGAACCCATCCCTGCCCGCATTTCGGCGCGCAACCGCCGCCGATATCCCACAGATGGCGCGCATCCGGCTGTCGGTGCACGAGAACCGGCTGCGCGACCCTGCCCGGGTCACGCAGCAGATGTACGAGGACTTCCTCGAACGCGATGGCCGCGGCTGGGTGGCGCAGGTCGATGGCGTGACGGTTGGGTTCAGCTATGCCAACCGGCTCGATGGCGCGATCTGGGCGCTGTTCGTCGACCCCGGACATGAAGGCAAGGGCCTGGCGAAAGCCCTGCTCGGCCTGGCGACGGCATGGCTGTTCGACACGGGGTGCGCCGAGATAGCGCTCGACACCGGGGCCGGCACACGCGCCGACCTGTTCTATGCGCGCCAGGGCTGGACCAGGGCCGACGCTGGCGCTGCCGACGTGCGCTACACGCTGGCGCGCCCGGCGTCCTGACTACCCGAGCGCCGCACGAACGCCATGCTTTCCAGATCGGGCCTCGGTTCGGGGGCCATGTCTGGAAGCGGCGGCGCAGTGACCCCAACTAGCGCACCGGCACACAGCGGCGCTGTTCGCGTTAGTTATGCGAACCTTTCCCATTCGCGCCGGTCTCAGCCACTGTCGAGTTAACTCATCAGGTGGCGATGGTGCAAGGCGTGGTCTTCGAAGAAGTATTGATCGCGCTGACCTTCTCAAGCGCTGCAATGGCATCGCCAGTCGTTACCCGGTGAACTATTCGGGCTGGCAGGGTTTCCTGGATGACGGCGCTTTGCGTACACCAGCGCAATCGCTGACCGCGATCGTCCAATGCCCGACTTGCCGCCGGAAAGAACCGATTTAACGCGCACAGCGCCCAAAAGAAACGCCTCCGAAGAGGCGTTGATGTTCGGTGGACGAGCCGTTTAGCCGACCCACTTGCGCGCATTGCGGAACATGCGCATCCACGGCGACTCGTCGCCATACGATTCCGGCGCCCACGAATGCACGACGCCGCGGAACACGCGCTCGGCGTGCGGCATCAGCACCGTGAAGCGGCCGTCGTCGGTGGTGACCGAGGTCAGGCCGTCCGGCGAGCCGTTCGGGTTGAACGGATACACTTCGGTCGCCTGGCCGCGGTTGTCGACGAAGCGCATCGCCTTGTGCGCAGCGCCAATGTCGCCGGTCAGCGAGAAATCGGCGAAGCCTTCGCCATGGGCGATGGCGATCGGCGCCTGGGTGCCGGCCATGCCCGCGAAGAAGATCGACGGCGAATCGAGCACCTCAACCATGCCGAAGCGCGCCTCGAACTGCTCGGATTTGTTACGGGTGAACTTCGGCCACGCCTGCGCGCCCGGGATGATCGACTTCAGGTTGCTCATCATCTGGCAGCCGTTGCACACGCCCAGGCCGAAGGTGTCCTGGCGCGCGAAGAACTTCGCGAACTGATCCGACAGCTGCGGATTGAACAGGATGGTCTTGGCCCAGCCTTCGCCCGCACCGAGCACGTCGCCGTACGAGAAACCGCCGACGGCGATGACGCCGTGGAAGTCGTCCAGCCTGGCGCGGCCGGCGATCAGGTCGCTCATGTGGACGTCGATCGCGGCGAAGCCGGCCTGATGCATCACCCAGGCGGTCTCGATGTGCGAGTTGACGCCCTGCTCGCGCAGGATCGCCACGCGCGGGCGCACGCCCGTCGCGATGAACGGTGCGGCGACGTTATCACGCAGGTCGAAGGTGATCTTCGGCTGCATGCCTGGATCGCTTTCGTCCAGCAGGCGGTCATATTCCGCATCGGCGCAGGCCGGGTTGTCGCGCAGGCGCGCGATGCGCCAGCTCGTCTCGCTCCACAGGCGGTGCAGGCTGCTGCGGGTCTCGTTATAGATCACCTTGGCGTCGCGCGTGAACTCGATCGCGCCGCGCTCGTTCAGTTTGCCGATGATGTGGCTGCAGGCGCCCAGGCCTTGGTCGCGCAGCACGTTCATCACCGCGCTCTTGTCCCCGGCGCGCACCTGGATCACGGCGCCCAGCTCTTCGCTGAACAAGGCGCGCAGGGTCATCTCGTTACGGCGCTCGGCCACCTGGCCGGCCCAGTTCTTGGCGTCGCCCCAGTCGGAGGCGTGCTCGCCTTCCATGGTCAGGATGTCGAGGTTGACCGACACGCCGGTGCGGCCCGCGAAGGCCATCTCGGTGAGCGTGGCGAACAGGCCGCCGTCCGAACGGTCGTGATAGGCCAGCAGCTTGCCGTCGGCGTTCAGCTGCTGGATGGCGACGAAGAAGGCTTTCAGGTCTTGCGGCGCATCGACGTCCGGCACCGAGTCTCCCAGCTGCTGGGTGACTTGGGCCAGGATGGAGGCGCCCAGGCGGTTCTTGCCGCGACCCAGGTCGACCAGGATCAGGGCGGTGTCGCCCGCGTCGGTACGCAGTTGCGGAGTCAGCGAACGGCGCACGTCGACCACCGGCGCAAACGACGACACGATCAGCGAGACCGGCGAAATCACGGCCTTGTTCTGTCCATCGTCGTTCCAGGTGGTGCGCATCGACAGCGAATCCTTGCCGACCGGGATCGACACCCCCAGCGCCGGGCACAGCTCCATGCCCACGGCCTTGACGGTGTCGAACAGCGCGGCGTCCTGGCCCGGCTGGCCGCAGGCCGCCATCCAGTTGGCCGACAATTTGATGTCCGAGATGTCGCTGATCGCGGCCGCGGCGATGTTGGTGATCGCCTCGCCCACGGCCATGCGGCCCGACGCGGCGGCGTCGATCACGGCCAGCGGAGTGCGCTCGCCCATCGCCATCGCCTCGCCCACGAAGCCCTCGAAGGCCATCGCGGTGACCGCGCAGTCGGCGACCGGTACCTGCCATGGGCCGACCATCTGGTCGCGCACGCTGGTGCCGCCGACGGTACGGTCGCCGATCGTGATCAGGAACGATTTGTCGGCGACGGCCGGGTTCAGCAGCACGCGGCGCGCCGCCTCGGCCAGCGCGATGCCGGTCAGGTCGACCGGCGGGAAGGCGTGCTTGACGTGTTCGACGTCGCGCAGCATCTTCGGGGGTTTGCCGAGCAGGACGTCCATCGGCATGTCGACCGGCGCATTCCCTTCCTGTTCGTCGATCAGCTTGAGTTGGCGCTCTTCGGTAGCGGTGCCGACGACAGCAAACGGGCAGCGCTCGCGCTCGCACAGGGATGCAAACTTTGCAAGGCTATCCGGGGAAATCGCCAGCACATATCTCTCTTGAGACTCGTTTGACCAAATTTCCTTCGGCGCTAGACCGCTTTCTTCCAGCGGCACCTTGCGCAGGTCGAAAATCGCTCCGCGCTTGGCGTCGTTGACGATTTCCGGGAAGGCGTTCGACAGGCCGCCGGCGCCGACGTCGTGGATCGAGATGATCGGGTTTTCCTCGCCCAGCTGCCAGCAGCCGTTGATGACTTCTTGCGCCCGGCGTTCCATCTCCGGATTGCCGCGCTGGACCGAGTCGAAGTCCAGGTCGGCCGTGTTGGTGCCGGTCGCCATCGACGAGGCGGCGCTGCCGCCCATGCCGATGCGCATGCCAGGCCCGCCCAGCTGGATCAGCAGGCTGCCGACCGGGATCTCGTCCTTGTGGGTGTGCCGGGCCGAGATGCTGCCGATACCGCCGGCGATCATGATCGGCTTGTGGTAGCCGTAGACCGCGCCCGCGGCGCCGACGTTCTGTTCGTAGGCGCGGAAGTAGCCGCCCAGGACCGGACGGCCGAATTCATTGCTGAAGGCGGCGCCGCCGAGCGGGCCGTCGATCATGATCTGCAGCGGCGTCGCGATGCGTTCCGGCTTGCCGTAGATGGCTTCCGATCGCTCGCCCCTGGTGACGTCGGACGCGTTCTCCCACGGACGCCGGGCGTCCGGAAGCTGCAGGTTCGACACCGTGAAGCCGGTCAGGCCGGCCTTCGGCTTGGCGCCGCGGCCGGTCGCGCCCTCGTCGCGGATTTCGCCGCCGGCGCCGGTCGAGGCGCCAGGGAATGGGGAAATCGCGGTCGGGTGGTTATGGGTCTCGACCTTCATCAGGGTATGAACCAGCTCGGTCGACGCGCCGTATTCTTCGCCGTCGCGCGGGAAGAAGCGGGTGACGGTGGCGCCTTCGATGATCGACGAGTTGTCGCTGTAGGCGACAACCGTGCCGCGCGGGTTCAACTGGTGCGTGTTCTTGATCATGCCGAACAGCGATTTGTCCTGCTTGACACCGTCGATGATCCAGTCGGCGTTGAAGATCTTGTGGCGGCAATGCTCGCTGTTCGCCTGGGCGAACATCATGAGTTCGACGTCGGTCGGATTGCGCTGGGCCTTGGTAAAAGCATCGTGCAGGTAGTCGACTTCGTCTTCCGACATCGCCAGGCCGAGTTCCGTGTTGGCGCGCACCAGCGCGTCGCGGCCCTGCGCCAGCACGTCGATGCTTTCCAGCTGCTTGCCTTCGAGTTCGTTGAACAGGTGCTGGGCGTCGTCGGCATTACGCAGCACCGATTCGGTCATGCGGTCGTGCAGCAGCGCGCTGACGGCTTCCAGTTCTTGCGCGCCGAGCTTCTTGGCGGCGCCGATGCTGCTGCCCAGGATGCCGCTCTTGAGCACGACCGTGTAGCCGACGCCGCGCTCGATGCGGTGCACGTGCGCCATGCCGCAGTTGTGGGCGATGTCGGTCGCCTTCGAGGCCCAGGGCGAGATCGTGCCCAGGCGCGGAATGACGAAGAACTCCTCGGTCACGCCCTCGTACAGCGTTTCGAGCGCCGGCTCGCCGTAGGTGAGCATGGCCGACAGACGCTCTGTGTCGTCGGTGGAGAGCGGCGCACTGGTGTCGATGAAGTGGTAGAAGCGTCCCTGGACGGCGGCGATCGACGGGGCGACGGCTTGCAGTTGGCTCAGGAGGCGTTGGCTACGGAAGGCGGACAGGGCATTGGAACCCGGCAGAATCAACATGGCTTGGACAGTCGTTGATGCAGCGTCGCTGCTAGGGTGGAAGATAGCCCGTTATTATACAGTGTTGCACTATGGGTCGGGCCGCCGGCTGACTGGCACCGTGACAGCGATGTTTCCTTGATCGATTTGACACTTGCCGGTATCTTTACGGTAGACAATAGTAGATGTGCGCCCCTGCGGAGGCGACGTGAACGGCATAGACGAAAGCGACAATGCAAGAAAACGGAAACCTGGCGGTTCTGGTGGTCGATCCCAACCCGGGAATGCGTACCAGCCTGCAGAACATGCTGAACCTGGCGGGCATCGCCAAGATCGAGTATGCGATCAACGCCAACACCGCCATCCGGCAACTGCAGCGGCGCGCCTACGACATCATCCTGTGCGAATACGACCTGGCCGGCGGCGGCGCCGAAGGCCAGGATGGCCAGCAACTACTGGAAGACCTGCGCCATCATCGCCTGATCTCGGCCTCGACGATCTTCATCATGCTCACCTCCGAAGGCGTATACGACAAGGTGGTCAGCGCGGCCGAACTGACGCCCACCGACTATGTGCTGAAGCCCTTCACGGTCGAGATGCTCAGCAGCCGCATCAAACGCGCCCTGGAGCGCCGCGGCGCCCTGCTGCAGGCCTGGCAGCTGGCGGCCCAGGGCAAGCTGCGCGAAGCGATCGCCGCCTGCCGCGACGGCGCCGCCGCGCAGCCGCGCTTCGGCGCCGACTTCGCGCGCATCCGCGCCGAGCTGCACATGACCCTGGGCGAGCACCTGGACGCCGCCGCGGTCTACCGCGAGGTGCTGGCCGAGCGGCCGCTGGGCTGGGCCGCGCTGGGACTGGCGCGCACCCTGTTCGCCCTCGACCAGGTCAACGACACCCGCGCCATCCTCGACGAGCTGCTGGTCGCCAACCCGCGCCTGATGGCGGGCTACGACCTGATGGCGCGCTGCCTGGAAGCGAGCGGCGAACACGAGGCGGCGAAGAAGGTGCTCGAGGACGCCGTCGCGATCTCGCCGCACGTGGTGCGCCGCCTGCGCAGGCTCGGCGAAGTGTCGCTCGCGGCGGGCGACGCAGAAGGCGCCGAGAAATCATTCCGCCAGGTCGTGACCAGGGCGCGCTATTCCGAGTTTCGCGATCCCGAGGACCATGTCAACCTGGTCAAGGCGCTCGTCACGCGCGACGACCTGCTCGGCGCGACTGGCGTGGCGCGCGACCTGGAGCGCTCGATGCGCGGCAATCCCGCCGCGGACGCCTGCCGCGCCTACGCCAATGCGCTCTTGCACGACAAGACCGGCAACCAGGGGGGCGCCGTGGCGCAGTTGCAGGCGGCCGTGTCCGCGCTGCGCGCCGGCGGTGCGGCCTCGCCCGGCCTGCGCATGGCGCTGGCCAAGGCCTGCCTCGATCATCGGCTGGACGAGCAGGCCTCCGCCGTCATGATGAGCGTGATGAACGACACCGGCAGCGGCGTCTCGGTCGACCAGGCGATGCACGTGTTCGTCAATGCCGGCCGCACCGATATGCTCGAGGGCATGGGCCAGCAGTTGCGGGCGCAGGCGCAGATCCTGCTGGGCGTGGCCGACGAGAAGCGCAATATGGGCGATGTGCGCGGGGCGGTGCAGACACTGCTCGAAGCACTGCATATCGCGCCGCACAACCTGCAGGTGATGGTGGCGACGGCCGGCGGTATCTTGCGCCAGGTGAACGAATTGGGATGGGATCACCCGCTGGGCGAGACGGCGGCCAGGCTGCTCGACGGGATACGGGCGCAGGATGCGCAGCATCCGCGGCTGGCGGCGCTGACCGATGAGTACCAGGCGGCACGCAGGAAGTATGGCATTGCCGCGACCTAGGCGGCGTCAAGGGTCGGGCATGCCGCGGTAGCTGGACGGCGGCGCCATTCCCGGCCAATGGCGGTCGTCCTTGGCCAGCCCGTGACACAGGCTGGTCAAGACGATGTCGCCGCTGGCCAGGTCGCGGCACGCCCACATGACGGTGCCGCGGTGACTGAAGTTGTCCCAGGCCGCGCCGACCACGGTCAGCGCCGCCGCGGCGCCAGGCGGGCGGGCCGCCGCATTTGCCGTGGAACGCGTCTCGGCCTGCGTGCTGCTGCACGCGCCCAGTACGCCGCACAGCGCAAAGAGGGCGAAGGGCGCGCGAGGCGAGCGCGCCGCGCGCGCCGTGCCGGCCCCGGCATGGCCATGGCGACGCAGGCACGACGCGGCGAATCGCGCAACCGGTGGATACGCCATGCATTCTCCTCTTCGATTCGATCACGGGCCGGCCGGGGCGATCCTTCATTTTGCGACCGCCATATCGCGCAGCTGATTCACATCATCGCGCACCGGGCACGTCGCCCCGGGAGCCGTAGCAATTCCTTACAAATGCGGCGCTGGCGATGGCCTGGCGCGGGACTAGAATGAATCATCGTCTACCGATGAGGGTCTGCCATGAACCTGCAGATCAAGGGCGCCGCGAAACGCCTGATTCTTTCGCTGTTGCTGGCATGCGGTCTCGGAGGGTGCGTGGCCTACGGCCCTCCTTATGCGGCCTATGACGGCGCCTATGCGCCCGCGTATGGATACTCCAGCTATCCAGCCTACCCCTACTACGGCGTCCATGCCTACGGCAGTCCTGCCTACGTCTATCCGCCCGTGACGCTGGGCCTGGGATTGTCGTACTACGACCGCGCGCCGCGCCACGACGGGCACGGTCGTCACCATGGCTGGAAGAACCCGCACGGCGGCCGTCACTGGCGTGGCGAGCATGGCAGGCATGGCGGCCAACATCATGGAGGCCACGGGCGCGGCCGCGCTCATCCGCGCCGCTGAGCAACGGGAGCAACCGGGTCAGGCAGACACCCCGTATCCGCCACCACCCGGCGTCTCGATCACAAACACGTCGCCCACCCCCATGTCGACCTTGCCGATATGGCCCAGCGCCTCGACCTGGCCGTCAGCGCGCTCGACGCGGTTGCGTCCGCGCTCCGCCGGCGCCCCTCCCGCCATCCCGAACGGCGCATGGATGCGGTTATTCGACAGGATCGCCGCCGTCATCGGCTCCAGGAAGCGTACCTTGCGCACACCGCCATTGCCGCCATGCCAGCGACCCGCCCCGCCCGAGCCGGGCCGGATCTCATAGCTCTCGAGCCGCACCGGGAAGCGAAACTCCAGGATCTCGGGATCGGTCAGCCGCGAGTTGGTCATATTCGTCTGGACCACGTCGGTGCCATCGAAACCCTCCCCCGCACCCGAGCCGCCCGAGATGGTTTCGTAGTACTGGTAGCGGGCGTTGCCGAAAGTGAAGTTGTTCATCGTGCCCTGCGCCGCCGCCATCACGCCCAGCGCGCCGTAGAGCGCATTGGTGATGCAGGTCGACGTCTCGACATTGCCCGAGACCACCGACGCCGGATAATGCGGATTGAGCATGGAACCGGCCGGGATGATGACCTTCAACGGCTTCAGGCAGCCGGCGTTCAGGGGAATCTCGTCGTCCACCAGCGTACGGAACACGTACAGCACCGCCGCCATGCAGACAGCGGACGGCGCATTGAAGTTGTTCGGCACCTGGCCGGAAGTGCCCGTGAAGTCGATCTCGGCGCTGCGCGCAGCCTGGTCGACCCGGATCGCGACGTCGATGTGGGCGCCGTTATCGAGCTCGTAGTGGAAGCTGCCGTCCTTGAGCGCCGAGATCACGCGCCGCACTGCTTCCTCGGCGTTGTCCTGCACATGGCCCATGTAGGCGCGTACGACATCCAGGCCGAAGTGCGCCACCATCTTGCCCAACTCTTCGACGCCCTTCTGGTTCGCGGCCACCTGCGCGCGCAGGTCGGCCATGTTCTGATCGGGATTGCGCGCCGGGTAGCGCGCGCCTTGCAGCATGGCGCGCGCCGCGTCCTCGCGCAGGATGCCGTCGGCGCCGTCGACCAGCTTGAAGTTGTTGATCAACACGCCCTCTTGATCGATGTGGTCCGAGTCGGGCGGCATCGAGCCCGGCGTGGTGCCGCCGATATCGGCGTGGTGGCCGCGCGAGCCGACGTAGAACAGGATCTCCCGGCCGGCTTCGTCGAACACCGGCGAAATGACCGTCACGTCGGGCAAGTGGGTGCCGCCGTTGTAGGGATCGTTGAGCACGTAGACGTCGCCCGAGCGCATCCGGCCCGCGTTCTCGCGCATCACGGTCTTGATGCTCTCGCCCATCGACCCCAGGTGCACCGGCATGTGCGGCGCGTTCGCGACCAGGTTGCCGTCGTGGTCGAAGATAGCGCAGCTGAAGTCGAGGCGCTCCTTGATGTTGACCGAGTACGCCGTGTTCTGCAGCCTCAGCCCCATCTGCTCGGCAATCGACATGAACAGGTTGTTGAAGATCTCGAGCATCACCGGGTCGGCCGTGGTGCCGATCGCACGCCGCTCCGGCAGCGCTTCCACGCGCCGCAGCACGAGGTGGTTGTAGCGCGTCACCTGCGCCTGCCAGCCCGGCTCCACGATCGTGGTCGCATTGTCTTCGGCAATGATGGCCGGTCCATGCACCGCATGGCCGGGCGCCAGAGTACGCCGGACGTAGATACCGGTGTCGTGCCACTGGCCGCCGCTGTACATGCGCACGTGTTCCCGCGGCGCCGGCGCGGCCTCATGCGTCATCTCACCGGCTGGCTGCTCGGGCGGCGCGTCGGACTGGCCGATGGCCTCGACCGACACCGCCTCGACCACCAGCGCGCGCGACGGCATCAGGAAGGAATAGCGCCGCTTGTACGCCTGCTCGAACTGCGCCTGCATCGCCGCGACGTCGTCGAACTGCACCAGCAGCGCCGAGTCGGTGCCCTCGTAGCGCAGGTGCACGCGCTCGACCATGGCGATGCGCCCGGCTTCCACGCCCTGCTTCAACAACTGCCCACGCGCCGCGTGGGCCAGCGAGGACAGGCGCGCCGCCAGCGACGCCAGCGCCGCATCCGACAGCCTTTCTTCGACCGCCTGCTCGCGCATCGCGCTCTGGTCGGCCAGGCCCATGCCGTAGGCCGACAGTACGCCGGCCAGCGAATGGATGAATACCGTTTTCATGCCCAGCGCGTCGGCCACCAGGCAGGCGTGCTGGCCGCCGGCGCCGCCGAAGCTGGTGAGCGCATAGTCGGTGACGTCATGGCCGCGCTGCACCGAGATCTGCTTGATCGCATTGGCCATATTGCCGACCGCGATCTGGATGAAGCCTTCGGCCACGGCTTCCGGCGCTGGCCGCGCGCCGGTGGCGGCGCCGATCTGGTCGGCCATCTCGTCGAAACGCGCACATACCGCATCGGCGTCGAGCGCCTCGTCGCCTCCCGGGCCGAACAGGCGCGGGAAATGATTCGGCTGCACTTTGCCCAGCATGACGTTGCAGTCGGTGACGGCCAGCGGTCCACCGCGACGGTAGCTGGCCGGCCCCGGGTTGGCGCCGGCGCTGTCGGGCCCAACGCGATAGCGGCTGCCGTCGAAGTGCAGGATCGAGCCGCCCCCGGCGGCGACCGTATGGATGCTCATCATCGGCGCGCGCATGCGCACGCCGGCGACCTGGGTCTCGAACACGCGTTCGAACTCTCCGGAAAAGTGCGAGACGTCGGTCGAGGTGCCGCCCATGTCGAAACCGATCACCTTCTCGAAGCCGGCCAGCCGGCTGGCGCGCACCATCCCGACAATGCCGCCGGCCGGGCCGGACAGGATGCTGTCCTTGCCCTGGAAGGCGCGCGCGTCGGTCAGACCGCCGTTCGACTGCATGAACTGCAGGTTCACGCCCGGCAGTTCGCCCGCCACCTGGTCGACATAGCGGCGCAGGATCGGCGACAGGTAGGCGTCGACCACGGTGGTGTCGCCGCGCGCCACCAGTTTCATCATCGGGCTCACCTCGTGCGACACCGACACCTGAGTGAAGCCGATGGCGCGCGCGATGCGCGCCACCGCCGCTTCGTGCGCCGTGTGGCGGTAGCCGTGCATGAACACGATCGCCAGCGAACGCAGGCCGGCGTCGTAGGCTTGCTGGAGCCCCGCGCGGGCCGATGCTTCATCCAGCGGCAGCACGACGTCGCCATGCGCTCCCATGCGCTCGTCGATCTCGACCACCCGGGCATACAGCAGCTCGGGCAGCACGATGTGGCGGTCGAACAGGCGCGGCCGGTTCTGGTAGGCAATGCGCAGGGCGTCGCGAAAGCCGCGCGTGATGGCAAGCGCCGTCGGCTCGCCCTTGCGCTCGAGCAGCGCGTTGGTAGCGACCGTGGTGCCCATCTTGACCGCCTCGACGCTCGACGCCGGTAGCGGTTCGCCAGGCGCCACCCCGAGCAGGTGGCCGATGCCGGCCACGGCGGCGTCACGGTACCGTTCAGGATTCTCGGACAACAGCTTGTGCGTGACGAGTCGCCCATCCGGGCGCCGCGCCACGATGTCGGTGAAGGTGCCGCCTCGGTCGATCCAGAACTGCCAATCCATGCCTTGCTCCCGCCGTATCGAGTCAAGCGCCTATTGTAGATCGGACGGCGCGACAACGTTGGCGGGAATGCACGACAATAAAGCCTGCCTCCACCAATATCGACGAGCATGGAACGACATCTTTACACCGTCGCGCAACTGCGCGCCATCGAACAGGCGGCCTGCGACGGCCTGCAGCCGGGCACGTTGATGCAGCGCGCCGGCAAGGCCGCCGCGGCCTGCGCCCTCGAACTGCTGGGAGACCGGCGCGACCGGCCGGTGCTGGTATTGGCCGGCCCCGGCAATAACGGCGGAGACGCGCTCGAAGCCGCGGCCAACCTGGCCGACGCCGGCGTCGACGCCACGGTCCTGCACCTGCCAGGACGGCGCGAGGCATCGAGCGAAACCGCGGCCGCCTATGAACGCGCCCGCTCCGGCTCGGTCGGCTGGATCGACATGCTGCCGCCCGACGCCGAATGGGGCCTGGTCATCGACGGCCTGTTCGGCATCGGCCTCGAACGGCCCGTCGACGGTGACTACCGCGAGCTGGTGGTCGGACTGGACGCGATCCGCTGTCCGATCCTGGCGCTCGACGTGCCAAGCGGGCTGGACGCCGACACCGGCGCCGTGATCGGCCCGGACGGCATCGCGGTGCGCGCCACGCACACCATTACCTTCCTGGGCGACAAGCCCGGCCTGCACACCGCCGAAGGCCGCGATCATGCCGGCGAGGTGCGGGTCGACATGCTCGGCGTGGGCGCCGACGTGTTGCCGCGCGCGACAGCGCAACTGAGCGGCCCGCTGCTGTTCTCCGGACGTCTTGCCGCGCGGCGCCACAACACGCACAAGGGCAGCTTCGGCGACGTCGCCATCGTCGGCGGCGCCCACGGCATGGCCGGCGCGCCCGTGCTGGCCGCGCGCGGCGCGCTGTATGCTGGCGCAGGCCGCGTCTACGTCGCTGCGCTCAATACGCCGCCCGGCTACGACAGCAGCCAGCCCGAGATCATGTTCCGCGCGGCGGACGACCTCGATTTCTTCGGCCGCACGCTGGTGATCGGCCCCGGCATGGGCGACTCGGCCAATGCGATCCGCCTGCTGGCCAAGGCGCTCGATGGCGACAGCCCGCTGGTGATCGACGCCGATGCGCTGAACCTGATCGGCGCCAGTCCCGACCTGCAATCGCGCCTGGCGCAGCGCACCGCGCCAGCCGTCTTGACGCCGCATCCGCTGGAAGGGGCGCGATTATTGGGCATGACGGTGACGGTCGTGCAATCCGACCGGCTGGAAGCCGCGCGCGAAATGGCGCTGCGCACGAATGCGACGGTGATACTGAAGGGTTCCGGCACCGTGATTGCGCGGCCCGACGGTGAAGTGCTGGTGAACCCGACCGGCAATGCGGGCCTGGCCACGCCGGGTAGCGGCGACGTTCTGGCCGGGATCTGCGGCGCCTTGCTGGCGCAGGGATGGCCCGGCTGGGACGCGGCAGCGGCCGCGGCCTGGATTCACGGCGCGGCGGCCGACGCCCTGGTCGACGAAGGTATCGGCCCGATCGGGCTCACCGCCGGCGAACTGCCGGCAGCCGCACGCAAGGTATTGAACCGGCTGGTGAACCAGGCCGCCGGCCGTTGATGGATTTATTCGACCAGATGGCCCGCGGCGATCGTGATGGTGCGGCTGCAGCGCGCCGCCATGACCGGATCGTGGGTCACCAGCACCAGGGTCGAGCCGCGTTCGCGATTGAGGTCGAACATCAGCCCGATCACGGACTCGCCGGTCGCGGCGTCCAGGCTGCCCGTCGGCTCGTCGGCGAACAGCAGCGGCGGTTCGGTAACGAAGGCGCGGGCGAGCGCGACCCGCTGCTGCTCGCCGCCCGACAGGAACCTGGGGTAATGCTTCAGGCGGCTCGACAGGCCAACCCGGCCCAGCATCTCGGTGGCCTTGTCGCGGGCACCGGCGTCGCCGCGCAGTTCGAGCGGCAGCATCACGTTCTCCAGCGCGGTCAGATGCGCGAGCAGCTGGAACGACTGGAACACGAAGCCCAGCTTGGCCTTGCGAAACGCGGCGCGGCCATCTTCGTCCAGGGCGAAGATGTCGGTGCCGTCGAGCAGCACCGTGCCCGAGGATGGCGTGTCGAGGCCGGCCAGCAGGCCCAGCAAGGTCGACTTGCCCGAACCGGAAGCGCCCACCAACGCGAGCGTCTCGGCCGCTTGCACGGTAAAATCGATATTTTGCAGGATGGTGAGCTCGCCACTGGCATCGGCCACCTTCTTCGACAAGCCGCTTACCTGGATCGCGGGCGGACGGCCTGCATGAACGCCAGCGTCGATGACGCTGTTTTTGAATGCCTCGGGATGATCACGCATGCTTGCTTTTCTTAAAAATTTGACTGTCGTCGCATGCCTCACGGTGGCCGCGACGGCGAGCGCCTATTCTGCACCAAAAACCGTGCTCGTGGTGGGCGACAGCCTGTCGGCCGAATACGGGATCGCGCGCGGCGCGGGCTGGGTGGCGTTGCTGGAGCAGAAACTGAAGGCTGAAAAACTCGACGCCAAGGTGGTCAACGCCAGCATCAGCGGCGAGACCACCAGCGGCGGCCGCGCGCGCATGCCGGCCCTGATCAGGCAGCATCGTCCCGACATCGTGGTCGTCGAACTGGGCGCCAATGACGGCCTGCGCGGCCTGCCCGTGGCGTCGGCCGAAGCCAACCTGCGCGCCATGATCGCCATGGCGCACGAGACCAGGGCGCGCGTGCTGCTGATCGGCATGCGCATGCCGCCAAATTACGGACGCGCATACACCGAGCGCTTCTTCTCCATGTTCGAGAGCGTCGCGAAATCCACGAAATCGCCGCTGGTGCCGTTCATGCTCGAAGGCGTGGCGGACAAGCCGGCGCTGTTCCAGCAAGACCGCCTGCATCCGACGGCCGAGGCGCATCCGATCATCCTCAACAACATCTGGCCGCAGTTCGCGGCCCTCATCCAAAAGTAAGCACCGCCATGAAGTATCCTGAAGTCCTGGAGTTCGACGCCCTGCTGGCGCAACTCGATGCATTCGATGTGATCATCGACGCGCGCAGCGAGGCCGAGTACGCCCTCGACCACATCCCGGGCGCGATCAACTGCCCCGTCCTGAACGACGAGGAGCGCATTCGCGTCGGCACGCTATACAAGCAGACCGGCCCATTCGAAGCCAAGAAGGTTGGCGCGCCGATCGTCGCGCACAATATCGCGCGCCACATCGACAGCCTGTGGGCCGACAAGCCGCGCGACTGGCGCCCGCTCGTGTATTGCTGGCGCGGGGGCAACCGCAGTGGCGCGATGGCGCACATCCTGGCGCGCATCGGCTGGCCGGTGGCGCAGCTTGAGGGCGGCTACAAGGCCTATCGCGCGCACGTCAGCGCGGCGCTGGAAAGCCCGCCGCCGCTGGAGTTCCGGGTCATCTGTGGCACCACCGGCAGCGGCAAGAGCCGCTTGCTGGAAACGCTCGACGGCATCGGCGCGCAAGTGCTCGACCTCGAGCAACTGGCGGCCCATCGCGGCTCGGTGCTGGGCCACCTGCCGGGCGAACCGCAGCCGACCCAGAAGAAGTTCGAGAGCCTGGTGTGGGACAAGCTGCGCCGCTTCGACCCGGCCAAGCCGGTCTTCGTCGAATCCGAGAGCAAGAAGGTCGGCAACCTGCGCGTGCCCGGCCTGGTCATGGAGCGCATGCGCGCCTCGCCCTGCATCGCCGTCAACCTGTCGCGCCCGAACCGTGTGCGGCTCCTGATGGAAGACTACGAGCACTTCTGCGCCGATCCGTCCGCGCTCAACGTGCAGCTCGAGCACCTGGTGCAACTGCATGGGCGTGCGCAGATCGACGCCTGGCATGCGATGGCCAATGGCGGCCAGATGGCGGCGCTGGTCGACCAGCTGCTGGTGCAGCATTACGATCCGGCCTACCTGCGTTCGATCGAGCGTAACTTCGTGCGCTATCCGCAGGCCGAAGTGCTGGAACTGGACGATATCGCGCCGGCTGACTTCCTGGCGGCCGCGCACCGGCTGAACCGCCCGGACCGATAAGCAAAAAGCCCGGCTGCTCACGCAGCCGGGCTTGTTTACCCTCCAGCGACGTGATTACTGACCGTCGGTGTTGGCGCCGAGTTCAGCCGGCTTGACGTTGATCTTCACCTTGGCCTTGGCCTTCAGCGCTTCGACGTAGTCAAACATCTGCTGCTGCCCCACCAGGCCGCCGATCTGGCCGGCTTCCTGCTTGCGGCGCGCCGTATCCGGGGTTGCCGGCTGCGACACCTTGGCGATCCGGTACACGCCGTAACCCTGGCCCGGCACCTCGACACCGACATAGGCCGGCAGCTTGCTCACGTCGGCCTTCAGCACGGCGATCGCGGCGCTCTGGTTGATGGCTGGTTCCTTGGTGCGCGACACGCTCACTGGCGCCGCGAAACCGGTGGCGTCACCCGAGGCCCTGGCGGCCTTGAGCTTCGCCTCGCCGGCGGCGCGGGCCAGGCGGGCCGCTTCTTCCAGCGTCACGCGCTGGCGGATCTGTGCTTCAACTTCAGCCAGGGGACGCTTCGACGCGGGACGGAACTCGAGCACGCGGCCCGAGACCAGCACGCTTGGCGCCACTTCGACCGCTTCGGTATTGCGCTTGTTCTTGATCGCGTCGGTGCTGAACAGCGCGGCCAGGAACTTGGCGTTGTTGATCGGTGCATCGCCCAGCGCCGGGTTCGGCGTACGGGTCAGGTTGTCGGCCGTCTGGATCTCCAGCTTGAGCTTGTCGGCGACCGGCTTCAGGCTTTCGGACTGGTCATAGACGGTCTCGCTGAACACGCCAGCCAGCTCGGTGTACTTGGCCGACATCTTCTGCTTCTTGAGGTCCGCGGCGATATCGGCCTTCGCGTCGTCCAGCGAGCGCTGGGTCGACGGCTTGATGCCGGTGACCTTGATGATGTGCCAGCCGAATTCCGACTGCACCAGGCCGCTCGTCTCGCCCTGTTTCAGCGCATAGATCGCCTCCTCGACCGATTTCACGAACAGGCCTCTCTCGACCACGCCCAGGTCGCCGCCCGACTGGGCCGAGCCCGGGTCTTGCGAGTTGGCCTTGGCGATGGCGGCGAAGTTGCCAGGATTGGCGCGCACTTCCGCCAGCACGGCTTCCGCCTTCGTCCTGGCCGCTGCCTGGGTTGCGGCGTCGGCGTCGCCCGACACGGTGATCAGGATGTGGCTCGCGCTGCGCTGCTCCGGCGTGGTGTAGTTCTTGAGGTTCTTGTTATAGAAGTCGGCGACTTCGGCATCGCTCACCTGCACCTGGTTCTCGACGGTCGACGCGTTGAACACGACGTACTCGGCCTTCACCTGCTCCGGGATCTGGAACAGCTGGGCGTTCTTGTCATAGTAGGCCTTGACCATGTCGTCGGTGACCTTCACCTGCGGCAGATAGGTCGCGATCGGGAACAAGAGCTCCTGCACTTCGCGCTCCTGGTCATTGATGTCCGACAGGCGGCTGGCCACCGAGCGCGGTGCGAATGCGGTCCCCTGGATCGCCCCGGAGAGCTGCTGCACGGCGAGGTCGCGGCGCAGGCGCTGGTCGAACATCTCGGGCGTCATGCCCTGCGCCGCCAGCGCGGCCTTGTAGCCCTCCATGTCGAAGCCGCCGTCAGGCAGGCGGAACTGCTGGATGTCCATGATGGTCTTCTGCAGCGTCGCATCGCTCACGGTCATGTGGGCGCGGTTGATCTCGGCATTGATGGCGCGTTCGGCCACCAGGTTGTTGAGGATCGCCTGCTTGGCTTCCGAGGTTTCAAACAGCTTCTGGTCGAACTGGGCGCCCATCATCTGGCGCGCCTGATCGATCTGGCGGCGCTGCGCGTCTTCCCACTCTTGCTGGGTGATCTTCTGGCCGTCGACGGTGGCGACACCGGCGCCGCCGTCACTGCCCTGGTAACTCTCCATCCCCACGAAGACGAACGAAGGAACGATCAAGAGCAGCAGGATCCCGTACATCCAGCGCTTGTGGGTCCGAATAAATTCAAACATGGTCAGCCATTCAAGGTTGAGAATGCAATAACAGCAAACGTTAAAAAAAAAGGCGAACTCGCGTTCGCCTCTTCTCGTTTCGAGGCGGCTCTTTCGGAGCTGCCCCTGTCTTACTGAATTCTGGCGGAGCGGACGGGGCTCGAACCCGCGACCCCCGGCGTGACAGGCCGGTATTCTAACCAACTGAACTACCGCTCCAGACTTGTGTTGCATGTTTTTTGTTGGCGGAGCGGACGGGGCTCGAACCCGCGACCCCCGGCGTGACAGGCCGGTATTCTAACCAACTGAACTACCGCTCCAGCAAAAAACACTCAACTCAGCATCAGGACGGATACAACATTATCCTGCTGCTTTCTACGCTTGTCATCGCGAAGAAGGCATTAGTTTACAGCATCTTTCAGCGCTTTGCCAGCCTTAAATTTCGGAACCTTCGCAGCCTTGATCTTGATGGGTTCCTTGGTGCGCGGATCGCGCCCGGTGCGCGCCGCGCGCTCGCCCACCGTAAAGGTGCCGAAGCCCACCAGCGTGACGCTGTCGTTCTTCTTGAGGGTTTCGGTAACGGCGTCGATCATGGCGTCGAGTGCACGCGTTGCCGAGGCCTTCGTAATGTCCGCGGACTTCGCGATTTCTTCGATCAGTTCTGTCTTGTTCACTCGTTTCCTCGTTATCCGTTCGTGACGCACGTCGCGCCATTGGTGCAAAAGTGCAAGCGTATATTAAACAAGGGCAACATAGGGATGTCAAGCTTGCATGGTCGAGGGAGACTTCGGTTAACGGGTCAGAAAGCCCGTCAGTATTGACGTTGTGGCGTATCCGGCGTCGTGTCGGCGTTGCCGTCGCACGCCCCTCCCCGCCCAGGCGCCCGGCGACTGCGGATACGCGGTTCACGCACTGCGGACAAAAAAACAGGCGCCACACGGGCGCCTGCTTCATGCACTACACGAGCTTCTGGTCAGTGCTTGACCACTTCGCTCTGCCCTTCGCTCGGGGCCGGCGCCACGGCGACCGCAGGCACATCGGGCAACGCCTCCGGCTGGCGCTCCAGCGCGACTTCGAGGACTTTCTCGATCCAGCGCACCGGCACGATCTCGAGCTTGTTCTTGACGTTGTCCGGGATCTCGGCCAGGTCTTTCACGTTCTGCTCGGGGATCAGGACCGTCTTGATGCCACCGCGATGCGCCGCCAGCAGCTTCTCTTTCAGGCCGCCGATCGGCAGCACTTCGCCGCGCAGCGTGATCTCGCCCGTCATCGCGACATCGGCGCGCACCGGGATGCCGGTGAAGGCCGACACCAGCGCAGTCGTCATGCCGATACCGGCGGACGGACCGTCCTTCGGCGTCGCGCCTTCCGGTACGTGGATGTGGATGTCGGTCTTCTCGAACACTTCGCTCTTGATGCCGAAGCGCTGCGCGCGCGAACGCACCACGGTGCGGGCGGCCTCGATCGACTCCTTCATCACGTCACCCAGCGTACCGGTGCGGATGATGCCGCCTTTGCCCGGCACGTTGACCGCTTCGATGGTCAGCAGGTCGCCGCCGACTTCGGTCCACGCCAGACCGACCACCTGGCCGATCTGGTTGTCCTTCTCGGCCACGCCGAAGTCGTAGCGCCGCACGCCCAGGAATTTGTCCAGGTTCTTGGCATTGACGATCACGCGCTTCTCGGCCGCATTCGCGCCTTTTTTCAGCAGCAGCATCTTGACCACCTTGCGGCAGATCTTCGACACTTCGCGCTCGAGCGAACGCACGCCGGCTTCGCGGGTGTAGTAGCGGATGATGTCGCGCACCGCCGACTCTTCGACCTTGATCTCTTCTTCACGCAGGCCGTTGTTCTTCAACTGCTTCGGCAGCAGGTAGCGCTGGGCGATCGAGGTCTTCTCGTCTTCGGTGTACCCCGACAGGCGGATGACTTCCATCCGGTCCAGCAGCGCCGGCGGGATGTTGAACGAGTTCGAGGTCGCCACGAACATCACGTCCGACAGGTCGAAGTCGACTTCCAGGTAATGGTCCGAGAAGGTGTGGTTCTGTTCCGGGTCCAGCACCTCGAGCAGGGCCGACGACGGATCGCCGCGGAAGTCCGCGCCCATCTTGTCGATTTCATCGAGCAGGAACAGGGGATTGCGCACACCGACCTTGGCCAGCGACTGCAGCACCTTGCCCGGCATCGAGCCGATATAGGTGCGGCGGTGGCCGCGGATCTCGGCTTCGTCGCGCACGCCCCCGAGCGCCATGCGCACGAACTTGCGGTTCGTGGCGCGGGCGATCGACTGGCCCAGCGAGGTCTTGCCGACGCCCGGAGGCCCGACGAAGCACAGGATCGGGGCCTTCAGCTTGTCGACGCGCTGCTGCACCGCGAGGTATTCCAGGATGCGTTCCTTGATCTTGTCGAGGCCGTAGTGATCCTGCTCGAGCACCGCTTCGGCATTCTGCAGGTCGATGGTGACTTTCGACTTCTTCTTCCACGGCAGCGACACCAGGGTGTCGATGTAGTTGCGCACGACGGTCGCTTCGGCCGACATCGGCGACATCAGCTTGAGCTTGCGAATCTCGGCCTGGGCTTTTTCGAGGGCTTCCTTCGGCATCTTGGCAGCGATGACTTTCTTCTCGAGTTCCTCGATATCGGCGCCCTCTTCGCCTTCGCCCAATTCCTTCTGGATCGCCTTGACCTGTTCGTTCAGGTAGTACTCGCGCTGCGATTTTTCCATCTGGCGCTTCACGCGGCCACGGATGCGCTTCTCGACCTGCAGGATGTCCAGTTCGCCTTCCAGCTGGCCGAGCAGGTGCTCGAGGCGCTTGGCGACGTTGAAGATCTCGAGGATCACCTGCTTTTGCTCGAGCTTGAGCGGCAGGTGGGCGGCGACGGTATCGGCCAGGCGGCCGGCGTCGTCGATGCCGGCCAGCGAAGCCAGTATCTCGGGTGGAATCTTTTTATTGAGTTTGACGTACTGGTCGAACTGCTGGACGATCGCACGACGCATCGCCTCGACTTCGGAATCGTCGCCGATTTCGGAATTGAGCGGCGTCAGGTCGGCCACGAAATGGGTGGCGCCATCGGTAATATTATCGATGCGCGCGCGCTGCGAACCCTCGACCAGCACTTTCACGGTGCCGTCCGGGAGTTTCAGCATTTGCAGAATATTGGCCACGCAGCCGATCTCATAGATGTCTGCGGCGGAAGGTTCGTCCTTGGCGGCAGCCTTTTGGGCCGCCAGCATGATGCTCTTGCCCTGCTCCATGGCGGCTTCGAGCGCCTTGATGGATTTTGGACGACCGACGAACAGAGGTATCACCATATGCGGGAACACAACCACATCGCGCAACGGCAGAAGTGGCAGCGTCGTTTGCTCGGTTAATTTCGGAGTTGTCATGGCATACCTTATAGAAAGCGTGTTGCTGAACTTGGGCGCTGGGCAGTGAAAACTCAAGGCCAGCCGACAAAAATATTTTCTACAAGTAAAAAATTCAACTTGCCGATAAATATAGCCGTTCCAATAAAAGACCGCTTTTAAATAGAAAAAGCCACCGCGCGGAGTGCCGCGAGTGGCTTTTCGAATGAAGCCTGGCGTCTTTTATTGAGATTGATTGTACCGAGTTGAATCCGCACGGCAAGCCTTTTCGTGGCAAGCGTGCGGGCTTTTTCAGTTCTCTCCGGACGCCTTCGCGGTTTCGCTATAAATCAGCAAAGGTTTCGCGCCATTCGTGATTGTATTTTCATCGATCACGACTTTCACGACGTTTTGCTGGCTAGGCAATTCATACATCACGTCCAGCAGCGCGTGTTCGAGAATCGAACGCAGGCCGCGGGCGCCGGTCTTGCGCGCCAGCGCCTTCTTGGCGATCGCGTGCAGGGCCGCAGGGCGAATCTCCAGCTCGGCGCCTTCCATCTCGAGCAGCTTCGAATACTGCTTGATCAGCGCGTTCTTCGGCTCGATCAGGATCTGGATCAGCGCTTCTTCGGTCAGCTCGGAGAGGGCGGCCACGACCGGCAGACGGCCGACCAGCTCGGGGATCAGGCCGAACTTGATCAGGTCTTCCGGTTCGGCTTCGAGCAGGATCTCGGCGTTATAGCTGTCGTCCAGGCTCTTGACCGTGGCGCCGAAACCGATGCCGCTCTTGACCGAACGATTCTGGATCACCTTGGCCAGGCCATCGAAGGCGCCGCCGCAGATGAACATGATGTTGGTCGTGTCGATCTGCACGAAGTCCTGGTTCGGATGCTTGCGGCCACCCTGCGGCGGCACCGAGGCCATCGTGCCCTCGATCAGCTTCAGCAGCGCCTGCTGCACGCCTTCACCAGAAACGTCGCGGGTGATCGACGGATTGTCGGACTTGCGCGAAATCTTGTCGATCTCGTCGATGTAGACGATGCCGCGCTGCGCCTTTTCCACTTCATAGTTGCAGCTCTGCAGCAGCTTCTGGATGATGTTCTCGACGTCTTCGCCGACATAGCCGGCTTCGGTCAGCGTGGTCGCGTCGGCGATCACGAACGGGACATTGAGCATGCGCGCCAGCGTCTGGGCCAGCAGGGTTTTACCCGAGCCGGTTGGTCCAACCAGCAAGATGTTGCTCTTTGCCAGTTCGACTTCGTCTTTCTTGCCCAGGTGCTTGAGGCGCTTGTAGTGGTTGTACACCGCGACCGACAGGATGCGCTTGGCCGTCTGCTGACCGATCACGTACTGGTCGAGCAGCCCGGTGATTTCGTGAGGCGTCGGCAGGTCGGACTTGGCGCCCGCCACCGTTTCGACGTTCGACGTTTCATCGCGGATGATGTCGTTGCACAGGTCGATGCATTCATCGCAGATGAACACCGACGGTCCCGCGATCAGCTTCTTGACTTCGTGCTGGCTCTTTCCGCAGAACGAGCAGTACAAAAGTTTTTCGCCGCTGGAGGATTTTTTGTCTGACATGGGGGCAGGACTCTATTGAATTGCTGTGAATATAGCGCTTATACAGGCATGTAACAAGTCCGTGCAACAAGTATGGATATGATATGCCGCCTCGGCGGCGCAACTTGTGCACGTACGACCATGCTACCCGAAATAAAAAACAAACGCCCGAACGTGCTTGCGTCCGGGCGTTTTTTTCCAACACCTCTTTCGAGGTTCAGGCTTGGCCGCGGCTGGTCAAGACCTTGTCGATCATGCCATATTCGACGGACTCCTCCGCAGACATGAAGCGGTCGCGGTCGGTGTCCTTGTGGATTTGCTCGATGCTCTGGCCGGTGTTGTCGGCCATGATGCGCGCCAGGCGCTCGCGCAGATACAGGATCTCCTTGGCCTGGATTTCGATATCCGAGGCCATACCCTGCGATCCACCCGATGGCTGGTGAATCATCACGCGCGAGTTCGGCAGCGAGAAGCGCTTGCCCTTGGCGCCGGCGGCCAGCAGGAAGGCGCCCATCGACGCCGCCAGGCCGGTGCACAGGGTCGACACGTCCGGCTTGATGAAGTTCATCGTGTCGAAGATCGCCAGGCCCGCCGACACAGAACCGCCCGGGGAGTTGATATAGAGCGAAATATCCTTGTCAGGATTTTCACTTTCCAGGAACAGCAGCTGGGCGACGATCAGGTTCGCCATCTGGTCGTTGACAGGGCCGACCAGGAAGATCACGCGCTCTTTCAAGAGGCGCGAATAGATGTCATAGGCGCGCTCGCCGCGGCCACTCTGTTCGATCACCATCGGCACCATGCCGAGTGCTTGTGTATCCAATGCCGGATTACGAATCATACCTGTCTCGTTCCTTAAAAAGAGGCCATTGAAAAAAATGCCGGCCACGCAGGCCGGCAAGTTCGATTCTTTAGGCCTGTGGGACACTGCCCATCAGTTCATCGAAAGCGATGGTCTTGGTCGACACTTTCGCCTTGCCGAGTACATAGTTGACGACGTTTTCTTCCAATACAAGAGCTTCGACCTCACCCAGGCGACGACGGTCGCTGAAATAGTACTTGAGCACTTCTTTCGGGTCTTCGTAGCTTTGCGAGAAGTCTTCGATCTGGGCCTTCACCTGCTCTTGGGTAGCTTGCAGGTTGTTGTCGGCGACCAGTTGCGACAGGATCAGGCCCAGGCGCACGCGGCGCTCTGCCTTGTCCTTGAACATCTCGGCCGGGAATGGCAGCTTGGACACGTCCATGCCGCGCTGCGCCATGTCCTGGCGGGTCATTTCGGCCAGACGCTCCGAATCCTGCTCGATCATGACTTGCGGCACGTCCAGTTCGGTCGACTTGACCAGGGCGTCCATCACGGCTTCCTTGTTACGTGCTTTGACACGGGCGCGCACTTCGCGTTCCAGGTTGACCTTGATGTCTTCACGCATCTTGTCGATCGAGCCGTCTTCGATGCCCAGCGACTGGGCGAATTCAGCGTCGACTTCCGGCAGGTGCGCCCACTCGAGGGCCTTCAGGGTGATGGTGAACTCGGCGGTCTTGCCGGCCACGTCCTTGCCATGGTAGTCCTCTGGGAAAGCCAGTGGGAAGGTCTTGCTTTCGCCGACCTTCAGGCCGACGGTCGCTGCCTCGAACTCTGGCAGCATGCGGCCTTCGCCGAGTACGAAGGCGTAGTCTTCGGCCTTGCCGCCAGCGAATTCGACGCCGTCCAGGGTGCCGACGAAGTCGACGGTCACGCGGTCGCCATCGGCAGCCACGGCGTCGCCGCCGGTGCCGTGCTCGCCTGCCTCACCCTTGGTGTGGTAGTGCACGCGCTGCTTGCGCAGGATGTCGATGGTCTTGTCGATCTCGACGTCGCTGACGTCGGTGCCGACGGTTTCGACTTCGACCGCCGCCAGGTCGCCGATCACGACTTCTGGATACACTTCGAAGGTGGCGTCGAAGGACAGGGTGCCTTCAGGTGCATCTTGCTTCGGTTCGATTTTCGGGAAACCGGCAACGCGCAGTTCGTTCTCGACGGCCGCTTCGTTGAAAGCGCGGCCGACCTTGTCGTTCAGCACATCGGTTTCGATCTGGTAGCCGTACTGGGCAGCGACCATCTTCAGAGGCACTTTGCCTGGACGGAAGCCCGGCGCGCGGGCCGTCTTGGCCTGCTGTTTCAGGCGCTTTTCGACTTCGGTACGGACGTCAGCGACCGGAAAAGAGATCGTCAAGCGACGCTCGAGTTTACCCAGGGTTTCGACTGCAGTTGCCATTGTAAAAATCGTCCAAAAAAATAATTATTCGTGGTGCGAGGAGGGGGACTCGAACCCCCACACCATTGCTGGCGTCAGGACCTAAACCTGGTGCGTCTACCAATTTCGCCATCCTCGCTCAGGATTGCATAATTGCCACAAAAACAAAGGACGACCGACAGTGAAACCGGCCGCCCTGCACTCCAATGTTTAGGGGCTACAACTTCAAACGATTATTTTACTGGAATTTCTGACACTATTGGGCATCATTTTTAGCGGTGCGCGGTCTGGCGCAATGAAGATGCCGGCTCATCCATAAGGAAGGCGGCGCGGCCGCCTTCCTTATGCATCCGGTTTCTTTACGCGGAACCACAGCGCATAGAGCGCCGGCAAGAACAACAAGGTCAACGCCGTCGCCACGATCAAGCCACCCATGATCGCCACCGCCATCGGCCCCCAGAACGTCGAGCGCGATAGCGGAATCATGGCCAGCGCCGCCGCGGCCGCCGTCAACAGGATCGGTCGGCAACGCCGCACCGCCGATTCCACGATCGCGTCCCATGGCTGGCTGCCATTGGCGATGTCATGCTCGATCTGGTCCACCAGGATCACCGAATTGCGGATGATCATCCCGAACAAGGCGATTACACCCAGGTTGGCGACGAAGCCGAACGGACGATCCAGGATCAGCAGCGCCATCGCCGCCCCGGCCACGCCCAGCGGCCCGGTGAGAAATACCAGCAGCGAACGCGAGAAGCTGTGCAGCTGCAGCATCAGCAAGGTAAACGTGATGAACAGCACCAGCGGGACATTGGCCATGATCGAGGCCTCCGCTTCGCTACTGTCGGCCGCGGCGCCCTCCACCGCCACGCGGTAGCCGGCCGGCAGCCTGGCCCGGATATCGGCCAGCCTGCCATTCACCTGGTCGGTCACGGTCGGCCCCTGGATGCCTTCGACGACATCGGACTGCACCATGATCGCCCACTCGCGGCCCTCGCGCCAGACGACGCCGGGCTCCCATACGAACTGCACGCGCGCGACCTGGCCGATGGTGACGGCGCGTCCGCCGGCGGTCGGCACCAGGGCCTCCGACAACCGCGTGATGGTCGAACGTTCTTCGACCGGTTGGCGCACCACCATGTCGATCAGGCGGTTCGACTCCCGGAACTGGCCGATCGCGGTGCCGGTCAGCGTGGTATTGACCACCCGCCGCACGGCCTGCGAGGTCACGCCCAGCGCGCGCAGCTTGTCCTGGTCGAGGTCCAGGCGCAGCACCTTGACCGACTCGTTCCAGTTGTCGTTCACGCCCAGCGTGTTCGGATTGGCGGCCATCACTTCCTTGACCTGGTCGGCGATGGTGCGCACCACGCCGATGTCCGGGCCCAGCACCTGGAACTGCACCGGATACGGCACCGGCGGCCCGTTCGGCAGCATCTTCACGCGGCCGCGCACCTCGGGGAAGTCGGTCTTGAAGACCTCGACGATCTTCAGGCGCAGGCGCTCGCGCGCCTGTGTGTCGACCGGCAGCACCACCAGCTGCGAGACGTTCGACTGAGGAAAGATCTGGTCCAGCGGCAGGTAGAAACGCGGGCTGCCGGTGCCGACATAGCTCGTCACGCTTTGCACGCCCTCCTGCCTGGCGAGAAACGCCTCGAAGCGCTTCACGACCGCCTCGTTGGCGGCGAAACTGGTGCCTTCGGGCGACCACATCTCGACCATCAGCTCGGGGCGACTAGAGTCCGGGAAGAACTGCTTTTCGATGAAATTGAAGCCGAACACGCCCAGCGCGAACACGCCCAGGCTCAGGGCGACGGTCGTCTTGCGCCATTCGACACAGCGGTTCACCAGGCGCCGGAAGCGCTGGTAGCCGGGCGAATCGAATACGTCGTGGCCGCCGCCTTGTCCATCCTTGGCCGCGTGCGGCTTGACCTTCAACAGCAGGAAGCCGATATACGGCGTAAACGTCACCGCCACCACCCACGAGATCAAGAGCGCCAGCCCGTTCACCGAGAACATCGTGAAGGTATATTCGCCGGCCGCCGATTCGGCCAGGCCGATCGGCAGGAAGCCGGCGGCCGTGATCAGGGTCCCGGTCAGCATCGGCATCGCGGTCGAGGTATAGGCGAAGGTGGCGGCCTCGAAGCGCGACAGGCCCTCTTCCATCTTGCGTACCATCATCTCGACGGCGATGATGGCGTCGTCGACCAGCAGGCCAAGGGCGATGATCAGGGCGCCCAGCGAAATCTTGTGCAGCGAGATATCCAGCATGCGCATGAACAGGAAGGTAATCGCCAGCACCAGCGGGATCGACAGCGCCACCACCAGGCCCGGGTACACGTCCACCCGCCAGGTCGGCTTGGTGTGCAGGCCCAGGGCCAGGAAGGATACCGCCAGCACGATCACGACCGCCTCGATCAGCACCTTGACGAATTCGCCGACCGAGGCCGTCACGGCCTGCGGCTGGTCGGCCACGCGTTCGAGCTCGATGCCGACCGGGAGCTGGGAACGGATGCGGTCGAGCGTCGCCGTGAGGCCCTCGCCCATGGTGATGATATTGCCGCCTTTTTCCATCGACACGCCCAGGCCGATCACTTCCTTGCCGTTGAAGCGCATCTTCTCGGCCGGCGGATCCTGGTAGCCGCGTTTGACTGTCGCGAAGTCTCCCAGGCGGAAGGTGGTGCCGCCGGCGCGCAACTGCAGGTCTTCGATTTGCCGCAGCGTGCGCAGGGCCCCGGTGACGCGCACTTGCAGGTTGTCGGTCGGCGTCACCAGCATGCCGCTGGCCTCGACCTGGTTTTGCGTGGCGATCTGGTTGACGATCTGCTCGAACGGCACGCCCAGCTGGGCGAATTTCTTGCTCGAGAACTCGATATAGACTTTTTCGTTCTGTACCCCGAACTGCTCGACCTTGGCCACCAGCGGCACCCGCAGCAGTTGCTGGCGCACGAAGTCGGCGTAGTCGCGCATCTCGGCATACGTGAAGCCGTCGCCGGACAGCGCGAAGATCGAGCCGTAGGTATCGCCGAATTCGTCGTTGAAGAACGGACCGATCACGCCCTGCGGCAGGGTGCCGGCGATGTCCCCGATCTTCTTGCGCACCTGGTACCAGGCGCCCGGCGTCTCGCTCGGCGGCGTCGACTCGCGCAGCTCGAGGATGATGGTGGTCTCGCCCGGCTTGGAAAAACTGCGGATGGTGTGGATATAAGGCGTCTCCTGCAGCTTGCGTTCGAGCGGATCGGTCACCTGCTCGGCCATCTGCAGCGCCGTCGCGCCCGGCCACACGGCGCGTACCACCATCGCGCGGAAGGTGAATGGTGGATCCTCGTCCTGGCCGAGTTCGAAGTAGCTGAGGATGCCGAACAGCATGCAGGCGGCGATCAGGAAGCGCGTGAGCGGGATGTGCTCCAGCGCCCAGCGCGACAGGTTGAAACCTTTCATTTGCGGCCCTCGCCCGCCACCTGCGCCTCGGTGTCCGCGCGGCGCGAGACGTCGGCGGTCAGGATCCGCACCTTCTGGCCGTTCCTGAGCAGGTTGACGCCGGCGGTGACGACGTTCTGGCCGGCGGCCACCTTCCCGGTCACCAGCACGTCATTGCGCACCTGGCCGACCACCTGCACCGGCACCAGCGTGACGGCGCCGTTCTCGACGATCCAGACTGCGCTGGCGCCCTTGTTCTGGACCAGGGCGGTGAGCGGCAGGCGCAGGCCGGCCGCGCCTTCGCCGCCGGTGGCCAGTTCGACCGTCGCGGTCATCCCCAGGCGCGCCTCGGCGTTCTCGGGCAGCGCGACCTTGACGGTATAGGTGCGTGTGGCCGGATCGGCCACCGGCGAGACTTCGCGGATCTTGCCGGGGATCGCCACGGCTTCGTTGGCCCACAGGCGCACGGTCACGCCACCGGCTGCACGCAGCTGCCCGACCTTGTCTTCGGGGATGCCGATCACCACTTCCTTCTCGACCGTGCGCGCCACCCGGACCACCGGCGTGCCGGGCTGCACCACCTGCCCCACTTCGGCCTCGATGGCGGTCACCACGCCGTCGGCGTCGGCCGCGAGGCTCGTGTAGTTGGACTGGTTCGACTGGCCGCGCAGGCCGGCGCGGGCGGCGTCGACATTGGCTTGCGCCGCCTTCAAGGCGCTCTGCTTGGTGTCGAGCACCGCCTGGCTCACGAAATTCTGCTTGCGCAGGTCGACGTGGCGCTTGTAGTCGGCCTGGGCCAGGTCGCGCTCGGTCTCGGCGGCGCGCAGCGTGGCGCGCGCCTGGCTCTCGGCCAGCCGCAGGTCTTGCGGGTCGAGCCGCATCAATACATCGCCGCGCTTGACGGTCGCCCCGACGTCGACCTTGCGCTCGACGATCTTGCCGCCGACCCGGAAGCCCAGTTGCGACTCATAGCGCGGACGCACGTCGCCCGAGAATTCCAGGCGCTCGCCGGCCGTATCCGTCGCCAGGGTCACCACGCGCACCGGACGTACGTCTGGTTGCGGGGGCGCGGGTTTGGAACAGGCGACGAGCACCGCGGCTGCGAGCGGCGCCAGCACGGCCAGACGCAGGGTGCTGGAAGGAATTCGGTCAAACACGATGGCAGTCCTTTGACTAATCTAACGGCGTCTCGCGCCGGAGCTGGCTGAATGGATAGCGCCAGTTTGTAATCCAGCAATTATAATCATGCAAACAGACAATTCAGACGACTTTAGAGTCATCCGTCCAATATGGCCGTAGACCACTACGAAAACTTCCCCGTTGCTTCGATCCTGCTGCCGCGCCGCCTGGTACCGGCGGTCGAAGCGATCTATGCCTTCGCACGCAGCGCCGACGACCTGGCCGACGAAGGCGTCGCCACGCCCGAAGAGCGGCTGGCCGGCCTCGCCGCCTACGAACGCGAACTGGACCAGATCGCTGTCGGCGCGACCTCGTCGAACCCCATGTTTGCCCGGCTGGCCGGCGTCGTGGCCCAGTACCGCCTGCGGCTGGACCCGATGCGTGACCTGCTCTCCGCATTCAAGCAGGACGTCGTCACCCAGCGTTACGGCGATTATGCGAGCCTGCTCGACTATTGTCGCCGTTCGGCCGACCCGGTCGGGCGCCTGATGCTGGCGCTGTACCAGGCCGACGACGAGGTCAACCTGCGCGAATCGGACGCCATCTGCAGTGCGCTGCAGTTGACGAATTTTTTGCAGGATGTGGCCATCGACCTCGAGAAGGGCCGTATCTACATTCCTTTGGAAGACCTGGCCCGCTTCAAGGTGACCGAGGCGGCCCTGCGCGCCGGCACGGTCGATGCGCCGTTCCAGGCCCTGATGCGCTTCGAGGTCGAACGCACCCGCGCCCTGATGCTGTCGGGCGCCCCGCTGGCCAAGCGCCTGCCGGGCCGTATCGGCTGGGAGCTGCGCATGATCGTCCAGGGTGGACTGCGCATCCTCGAGCGCATCGAGCATGCCGGCTACGACGTGTTCCGGCGCCGGCCGGTGCTGTCGGCGCCGGACTGGTTTCTGGTGGGCTGGGGCGCCTTGCGCATGTGACCCGGCATCCGGGTCCCATGCCGCCATCGCGGCGGATTGCGCCATAAGTTCACCCTCATCGGCTAAGATAGCGGATTGACCGCGCGCCGCCACCCGGTTCAGGCGCGCCCCGACCAGCATTTCACGACGATTTCATGTCTCCAGACGAATACTGCCAGCAAAAGACCGTCCAAAGCGGCTCCAGTTTCTATTACAGCTTCCTGTTCCTCCCGCCCGAACGCCGGCGCGCGATCACGGCGCTGTATGCTTTCTGCCGCGAAGTCGATGACACCGTCGACGAGGCCACCGACGGCTCGGTGGCGCGCATCAAGCTGGCCTGGTGGCGCACCGAGGTGTCGAAGATGTATGGCGGCGCCCCGACCCACCCGGTGATGCTGGCCCTGCAGCCGCACATCGCCGCCTACAAGCTCGAAGAAAAGCACCTGCTGGCGATCGTCGACGGCATGGAGATGGACCTCGACCAGAGCCGCTACCTCGACTATCCCGGCCTGCAGCGCTACTGCTGGCATGTGGCGGGCGTGGTCGGCATCCTGTCGGCCAGCATCTTCGGCTATACCAATCCGCAGACGCTGGCCTATGCCGAGAAACTGGGCCTGGCGTTCCAGCTGACAAACATCATCCGCGATGTCGGCGACGACGCGCGCAAGGGCCGCATCTACCTGCCGGTGAATGAGCTGCAGCAGTTCGGCGTCACCGCCAACGACCTGCTCAAGCTCCAGCACAGCGAGAAATTCGAGGCGCTGATGCGGTTCCAGGCCGAGCGCGCCCAAGCCATCTACGACGAAGCCCTGGCCCTGCTGCCGAAGGAAGACCGGCGCGCCCAGCGTCCGGGACTGATGATGGCCGCCATCTACCGCACCCTGCTGGACGAGATCCAGCGTGACGGCTTCCACGTGCTCAACCAGCGCATCTCCCTCACGCCGCTGCGCAAGCTGTGGTTGGCGTGGAAGACCTATGTCCGCACCTGAACCGGGCCTGCGGGTCGCGGTTGCCGGCGGTGGCTGGGCCGGCTGCGCGGCGGCCGTCGAACTGGCGCGCCAGGGCTGCCGGGTCACCCTGTTCGAAGCCGCCCGCATGCTGGGCGGGCGCGCGCGCGGGGTCGAGGTGCGCGGGCTGGCCCTCGACAACGGCCAGCACATCCTGCTGGGCGCCTACCGCGAATCGCTGCGCTTGATGCAGCGCGTCGGCGTCGACGAGAAAACCGCTTTCCTGCGCCTGCCGGTGCAGATGCGCTACCCGGACGGCGGTGACGGCATGGATTTCGCTGCCCCGCGCCTGCCAGCCCCGCTGCACCTGGCGCTTGCCCTGCTGCGCGCCAAGGGACTGGCGCGCGCCGACAAGCTGGCCCTGGCCCGCTTCAACAGCGCAGGACGCTGGATGGGCTGGCAGCTGAACGACGACTGCACGGTGACCGAACTGCTGGAACGCTTCGACCAGACCGGGCGCCTGGTGCGCCTGCTCTGGCGCCCGCTATGCATGGCCGCCCTGAACACGCCGCCCGAGCGCGCGTCCGCCAACGTCTTCCTGGCGGTGCTGCGCGACAGCCTGGGCGCCGGCCGGCGCGCCGCCTCCGACATGTTGCTGCCACGCCTGACGATGGGCGCGCTGTTCCCGGAACCGGCCGGCGCCTGGCTCGAGCGCCAGGGGCATGCCGTGCGCCTGGGCGTGAAGGTTGCGGGGTTGGCGCGCGACCATGACGGCTGGCTGGTAAAAACCGGCGGCGATGCGCCGCCTGAACGTTTCGACGCCGTCGTGCTGGCCACGCCGGCGCCGGTCAGCGCGGCGCTGCTGGCGACCTTGCCGGATACGGCGGCGCTGGCCGGCCAGCTGGACGGCTTGACCCACGAACCGATCGCTACCTGCTATCTGCAGTACGCGCCCGGCACCCGCCTCGCGCTGCCGTTTTACGCCTTGCTGGACGACCCGGAAACCAAGCGCTGGGGCCAGTTCGTGTTCGACCGCGCGCGGCTCGATCCAACCCAGGACGGCTTGCTGGCAGTGGTGGTCAGCGCCGCGGGCGACGCGGCGGACCTGCCGCGCGAGGAGCTCGCGGCCGCGCTTGCCACCCAACTGGCCCAGGATTTCGAACGGCCGGAACTGGCTTCGCCCGCCTGGACCCAGCTGATCACCGAGAAACGGGCAACCTTCAGTTGCACGCCTGAATTGGTACGTCCTGGCAATATCACGCCGTTACCGGGGCTGGTGCTGGCCGGCGATTACACCGCCAGCGACTATCCGGCCACGCTGGAAACGGCGGTGCGCAGCGGCCAGGCGGCGGCGACAGCCATCCGCGCCTATGGCGCCCTGCCCCGCGAAAAGCGCAGCCTGTCGCACACCGATGGCGCGGCGCCCGGCCAATCCGTAAGGTAGCACCATCAAAACAAGTCTTGTGGAAACGATCATGAAACCCCGTCTCGGCCTGCACGCCGTCGCCATCCTCGCCATCGTGGCCGCGAGCACCCTGGTGCTGGTCAAGCCAGAGCTGATCGGCGGCTCGGCGCATGCAACCGCAATGGCGATCGGCTCCATCCCGGCCATCGGCCGCTACTAGGCGAGGCACGGCACATATGGGCAAGCTGGAATACCTCGACGCGCTCAAGCGGGCCCTGATGGGCCTGCCGCCTGAGACCCAGGCCAGGACCCTGGCCTGGTACGAGCAGCGCTTCGTCGACGGCACGGCCTGCGGCCGCATGGAGCATGACGTGGCCGCCGAACTGGGCGACCCGCGCCAGGTCGCGGTGACCCTGCGCACCAGCGCCCACCTGGCCGACCTGAAGGACAAGAAACCACCGAGCAACGTCGCCCGGACGATCGTGTCGGGCGTCGGCCTGTTGATCTTCAACCTGTTCATGCTGATCCCGGCGGCGGTGTTCGCCTCGCTCCTGATGTCGCTGTACCTGTCGGCCTTCGGGGTCTATGTGTCGGGCATCGCGGTGACCGCGAGCGGGCTGGCCGGCTCCAATGAACTGGTCCTGAGCGCGCCGCTGACCCGCATGGTGATCAGCAGCGATGGCGAGCCGGTCGAATCGCAGACCCGGGTCACCATCGGTTCGAATGGCATCCAGGTCTTCGACGAACCCGCTCCGGGCGCCGACGAGACCGATCCCGACGTGGGCAGCGACGGCGGATCGCGCGTCCTGCGCGGCGCCGAGGCGGTGGCCGAGCGCAAGATCCAGATCACGACCGAGATGGATCCGGGTTCGCGCACGACCCAGGTGGCCTTCGGCTGCGCGCTGGTCCTGGGCGGCATCGCGCTGTTCCTGCTGTCCATCGTGCTCACCAAGTACACGCTGCAGGGCATCCGCCGCTACGTCAACATGAACCTGTCGCTGCTGAAGGGATAAGGACATGCACGCATTGATGAGAGTCGGATTCGCCCTGCTGGTACTGGCCGCCGTGCTGGTCGCGCTGAGCTACAGCATGCTGCGCGCCAACGGCACCACCAGCATGACCGAACGACGCGCCGTGGCGCAGGACACGCGAAGCGTGCCGGCCGGCGTCGAGATGGTCGAACTCGACGGCCCCATCGACCTGAACCTGCGCTATGGCGCCACGCCTTCGCTGCAGGTCAGTGGCGAGCAGCGCATGCTGGGCAATGTCGAAGTATCGGGCGACGGCAAGGTGCTGCATATCGGCATCCGCGGCATGGTGCTGCGCCACCGCGAACCGCTGGTGGTCGACCTGACCCTGCCGGTCTTGACCGCGATTCGGATCGACGGCAGCGGTGACAGCAGCATCAATGGCTTCTCGGGCGACGAGATCGAGGTGCAGCTGAACGGCTCGGGCAGCGTGCGCTTCAATGGCCGCTTCCGTAACGCCAAGGTGGGCGTGAGCGGCAGCGGCGACCTGGATATGAACGGCGGCGCCGCCATGGAGCGGGTCGAGACGCGCCTGATGGGATCGGGCCGCATCACCGTGGTCGGCAGCGCGCAGGAACTCGACGCCAGCACCACCGGTTCGGGCCACCTCGATGCCGAGCACCTGCGCGCCGAGGAAGTCACGGTCAGCCAGAGCGGCTCGGGAGATAGCGCGGTGCAGGCGCGCAGCAAGGTAAAGGTAGCGCTCAGCGGCAGCGGCGATGTCGAGGTGTATGGCAATCCGGCCGAGCGCAGCGCCAGCCGGTCGGGCAGCGGGAGCGTGAGCTATCACGAGTAAGCGGATTCGCACCGCGCCAGCGGCTACCGCGGCGCCGCGACGGCGGGAATCATGCTCTCATGGCCCCTGCCTGGCGCCATTCCTGCACCAGGCGGCGCGAGACGCCACGGAGGACCCATGCGGATCACGGCGATTGTCACGAATACCGCTACCGGACACGACGTCATCGTTCGGACCGGCAACTCGGCCCAGGCCTTGAGTGTGCCGCCAAAGAGCGTGGGCAAAGGCTCCGCCGTCAATGGTGGCGAGTTTCTCATGCTCGCGTTGGCAACCTGCTACTGCAATGATCTGTATCGCGAAGCCGAACGTCTCGCCATACCGATCGACGGCGTCGAAGTCGAGGCAAGCGCCGAGTTTCCAGGCATTGGCCTGGCCGCCACGCATATCACCTACCGGGCAACCGTATCCTCGCCCGCCTCGAATTCGGCAGTAGCGCAGCTGCTGCGCGAAACCGACGCAGTGGCCGAAATACACAACACGGTGCGCTCCGGCGTGCCAGTCGCGCTGGTGCGACGGTAGGCCAGGCCACCTCGCACGCGCGCGTGTGGCTGGCCGCCGCTTTCGCGCGCGAACCAGGCGCTCCCTCAGCAGGAAGTCGGCCTCACCCGTTCGACTTCCAGGCCGAAGAACGGACGCAGGCGCGTACCGACCACATTGCCGACAAAGGCCGCCACCAGCCACAGCCAGCCGTGCAGGCTGCCCGAGATGATGCCGCTGAAGTAGGCGCCGATATTGCAGCCGTAGGCCAGCCGCGCGCCATAGCCGAGCAGCAGGCCGCCAACGATCGCCGCGATCAGCGAGCGCAGTGGCAGCTTCCATACAGGGGCATAGCGCCCGGCCAGCGCCGCCGCCAGCATCGCCCCGAGCACGATGCCGATATCCATCACCGAAGTCACGTCGTGCGAGATCGGCGCCGCCAGCGCGGCGGCGTTGGCCTTGGTCGACCAGTAGGCCCAGCTTGCCGTATCGACGCCGATCACGGCTGCCGCCTTGGCGCCCCACAGCGCGAACGCCGAGGTCACGCCCCACGGACGCCCCGACAGGGCCAGCGTCGCGAAGTTGAGTACGACCAGCGCCAGCGCGCCAGCCACCAGCGGCCACGGGCCATGCAGCCAGCGCGAACCGCTCCTGGGCTGCACATGTGCCGCGACCAGCCGGCCGTGGCGGCGCTTCTCGACGACGACGGTGAGCGCGGCAATCAGCGCGAACACGATCCAGTTCAGCCCCAGGGCCGGCGCCAGGCCGAGCTCCTTGACCGCCGACAGCGGCTGCAGTTGCGGCATCGACGTCCAGAACGGCATGTGGGCGGTGCCGATAAGCGAGCCGACGATGAAAAAGAGCAGGGTGAGGATCATGCGCGTGCTGCCGCCGCCGACCGTGTACAAGGTGCCGGAAGCGCAACCGCCGCCCAGCTGCATGCCGATGCCGAAGATGAAGGCGCCGACGATGACCGAGGTGCCGGCCGGCTGCACCAGGCCGGTCACGGGGTTGCCGAACAGCGTGCCGCTGGCGAGCGCCGGGAAGAACAGCGCCACGCCGACGGCCAGCATCAGCATCTGCGCGCGCAGGCCGGCGCCGCGGCCGTCGGCGATGAAGACGCGCCAGGCCGAGGTAAAGCCGAAGGCCGCGTGGTACAGGGCGACGCCGAGCAGCGCACCGACCACGTAGAGTGCCGCCTGGCGCGGGCCGACGACCTGCGCCAGGTACCAGGAGCCCAGCACGATGAGAACGCTTGCGACACCGAAGGGCCGCAGATTGATATCGGCGCGTCGTGCGCCGGACAATGTTGCTGAAGTGGTCATGTGAAGTCCATGAAGATAAAGCGGAACCCTCTATTGTCTAATATCTTCGCGTTTCGTGCAGGACGCGGGCCGGTTTACAATGGTGGCATGGCAGTCATCAATCCCATCGAAGTCGAGTTCAGCGCCATCCGCGCCCAGGGTCCGGGTGGGCAGAACGTCAACAAGGTCTCGTGCGCCGTGCATGCGCGGTTCGACATCGCGGCGTCTTCGTTGCCGCAGCACGTCAAGGAACGCCTGCTGGCCTCGAATGATGCCCGCATTACCCAGGACGGCGTACTCGTATTGAAAGCGCAGCAGTCGCGCAGCCTCGAACAGAACAAGGAAGACGCGCTGCGCCGGCTGCAGGAACTGGTCGACAAGGCCTCGATCGTGCCCGTCACGCGCCGCCCCACCCGGCCGACACGCGGATCGCAGCTGCGGCGCCTGGATGCAAAGGCGCGCAGCGGCCGGACCAAGGCCCTGCGGGGCAAGGTCAGCGACTGACGCTCATTGCGACAGCGCCGCGAACCAGTTTGCATACGGCGTGTTGGCCACCATCCTGCGGTTGAGGTCCGGCGCGCCGTCGGTCCACCACACGGGACCGCGTTCACCCAATGCGCGCTTGGCCTGGTCGACCGACGCGCGCGCGGCCCGCTCGGCTGCCCCATCGCGTGCCTTCAGGGCGGCGGCGACTTCGCGGCGTGCCTGCATGAGCTGGTCGACCAGTCGCTGGCGCGTGTCCGGCGCCAGGTCGGGATTGCTGGTCCGCCAGAGCCGGCCCGAGACGACGAAATAACGTCCATCCGGGGTAGTGGGATACTTGTCGGGTGAAGGCATGGCCGCACTATACCGAAAGCCGGCACGCGCGGCCGTTCGCTTCGCCCGGGTACGTCAGGGTTGCAGGCCGTAGCGATCGATGAAGCCTTTCACGCCGCCCGGATTGGCGGCCAGCCAGGTTTCCAGCGCCGGGCGATACCGTTGGCGGAACATGAGCAGCAGGATCGCCGCTTCCAGCTGCCCGTCCTTCGCCAGCGCCTGCATTTGCAGCAAGGCGGGATCGGTGACCGCCTCGCCCCCGGCTGCGGCGACTTCGTCCATGACTTTCAGGGCCATGCGCCATGACGCCAGCTCGATTTCATAGGGCGACCCCGCTTTTGCCGTATCGGTCTTGCGCGCATTGACTTCGCCCATTGCAAGCGCCAGCCGGATCGCCTGGTTCGGCGTCTTGCTCATGTCGGCGGTCGTCTTGTCGACATTGATCGTGTACTTGCCGTCCGCGCCCTGCACCACGCGCACGCCACGCTTGAACGCGAGCGCCTTGAGCGGCAGGCCGGCGGCGGCGCGCAGCCTGGCCAGCTTGCCCCAGCTCGGGCGTTGCGAAGGATCGGCCGCGATCGACGCATACAAGGCCGCTTCGGCCGGCGCGCGCCGGCGTTGCGCGAGCAGCGCGTCGGACAGGAAGCGCCATGCCTGCGCATTGTCCGGCTCGATCTCGGTCGCGCGCCGGAACAGCGTCTCTGCCCGCGCCCAGTCGCCCTGCACGAAGTAGCAGTCGGCGGCGCCGACCCAGGCCATCGACGCCTTCGGGTCGGCCTCCATCGCCGCCTCGTACCTGGCCAGCGCTTCCTTCGGCTTGCGCTGCGTGAACAAGGCTGCGCCTTCGGACAGCAGCTTGTCGGCCCTGGGGTTGGGCGTATGCAGGGGCGACAGGCCCTCGTCGTCCAGCATGCGCAGGACTTCGTGCGCGATCGGGTCGTCGGCAGCGAGCGCGCTCGCGCGCTCGGCCAGGTCGCGCGCCATGTCGCGCACCTGCCCGGCCCGGTCCTTCGGGGCCGTGCTGGACAGCTTGAACAGCAACCCGGCCTGCAGGGACAGCGGCAGCGAAGCCTTCGGATCGGCCTTCTGCGCAGCCGTGTATTTGTCCATCGCCTCCTGGTACTTGCCTTGTCCCTCGAGCAGGTGCGCGTCGCGGACCAGGGTGTTGCATGGTTCCGCGCAGTACATGGCGGCCGATGCGGCAGTGTTGATGAACGCGAGCAGCGCAGCCAGTGTCAGTACACGGAGGGGTTTCATGGAGGGCCAGGCGACAAAAGGCCCATATTATCCCCTCGCCCGGCCCCATGGCTCACCGAATGTCACACCGCGTCACGATTCACGTATTGCATCGGCCGGTCATGCGTTTTGCCGAGGCGCCGGACTTCGCGCTTGCCGGCCCGCACCCGCTCGCATGATGCCTGTACCGGCATGGTTCTCCCAAGCCGCGGGTGAACGCCAGCGCGAAGGAAGCATCCCGGCGCTTCAGGCGCGATCGCCTGCGCTCGCCAGCCAGGCCAGCACGTCGCGCCCGGCGGCGCGGCCACTGGCGAAACACGCCGTCAGCAGGTAGCCACCCGTCGGCGCTTCCCAATCGACCATCTCGCCCGCCACGAACGTGCCCGGCAGCGCGGCCAGCATGCTGGCCCGGTCCGCCAGGGCGCCGAAGCGCACGCCGCCGGCGCTGCTGATCGCCTCGTCGATCGGCCGGGTGCGCAGCAGCGTGAGCGGCAGGCGCTTGACGGCTTGCGCCAGGCGCGCGGGATCCGCATACGCGTCGCGCGACAGGCATTCGTGCAGCAAAGCGGCCTTGACGCCCTTGATCCCCAGCCGGCTTTGCAGGTGACTCGACATCGAGCGTGAACCGCGCGGCCGCGTCACTTCGTCGAACACGCGCCCGGCGTCGTGGTCGGGCGCAAGGTCGAGCCAGAGCGTGGCGCTGCCGTCGCGCGAAATCGCGTCGCGCAGCTGCGCCGACAGCGCATACACCAGGCTGCCCTCCACGCCTGCCTGCGTGATCACGAACTGGCCCTTGCGCCAGGCGATCTGGCCATCCTGGTCCTGATAGCCAGCGGCGACCGTGAGCAGCGGCGCGCCGGCGTGGCGGCTGCTGAAATGCTCGCTCCAGCCGGTGTCGAAACCGCAGTTGGCGGGGACCAGCGGGGTGACTGCGACGCCGCGATCGGCCAGCAAGGGAACCCAGGCGCCGTCCGAACCGAGCCTTGCCCAGCTGGCGCCACCGAGCGCGAGGATCGTGGCGTCGGCCTTGACCAGGCATTCGCCGTCCGGCGTCGAAAGGCGCAGCAAGCCATCCTGCCAGCCGACCCAGCGGTGGCGCATATGGAAGCGTACCCCGGCCTCGCGCAAGCGATGCAACCAGGCGCGCAGCAGCGGCGCCGCCTTCATCTCCAGTGGGAACACGCGGCCCGAACTGCCGACGAAGGTCTCGATGCCGAGGCCGTGAATCCAGGCGCGCACCGCGTCGGCGTCGAACCCGGCCAGCCAGCGCGCCACTTCCTCGCGCCGTGCGCCGTAGCGCCGCACGAAGTCGGGGTACGGTTCGGAGTGCGTAATGTTCATCCCGCCCTTCCCGGCCAACAGGAATTTGCGGCCGACGCTCGCCATCGCGTCGTAGACGTCGACCTGCACGCCGCCAGCCGCCAGCACCTCGGCCGCCATCAGCCCGGCAGGGCCGCCGCCGATCACGGCGACGCGCTGTGGAGTTTGGATGGACAGATTCATGACAGGACGCGATGCGGGGATGGAAGGACCCGCATTGTAGTCGAGTTTGGGCCCGTGGCGACCATGTAAAGGATGCTTGACATGGCGTCGGGAGCGGCCTACGATGTAAAGCATCCTTTACCACATGACGGGGGCTGCACATGAAGTCGACTACCCATGAGAAGCGGGTCGGCAAGGCATATCTGCGCGAATTGGGCGTGTCGCTTGCCGTGTACGCGGCCTTGCTGGTGGGGACGATCCGCTACGGCCGCCCGATGGACGACGGGCTGCTGCGCACCCTGGCCCTGCTGTCGCCGATGCTCGGCTTTTGCCTGATGCTGTGGGCGATCGCGCGCCACCTGAACCGGGTCGACGAATACCTGCGCCGCCATCTGCTCGAATCGTTCGCGCTGGCCGCCGCCCTCACCGCCGGACTGACCTTCAGCTACGGTTTCCTCGAGACCGCCGGCTATCCGCGCCTGTCGATGTTCGCCGTGTGGATGGTGCTTGGCGCGACCACCGCCGTGGTGAGCGTGGTGCGGGCGCTGCGCCAGCGATGAAGAACCGCATCCGCGCACTGCGCGCCGAACTCGGATGGAGCCAGGCCGAGCTGGCCGAGCGCCTCGACGTCTCGCGCCAGACCATCAATGCGATCGAGACCGGCCGCTACGACCCCAGCCTGCCGCTCGCCTTCGCCATCTCACGGTTGTTCGGCCTGCCGGTCGAAGCCATCTTCTCACCCGATCAGGAAACCGCATGAAACACACCTCCCTGCTGTTCGCGCTGGCCGCACTGGCCGCCGGCGCTGCTTCGACCGCGCCAGCCCAGGCCCAGCCCCCGGCCCAGCCTGCGCCAGTCGCCAACCGCTTCGCCGCCACCATCGAGCCCGCCGAACGCTTCGAATCCGGCACGCTGCTGGTCGAGCGCCACGGCAGCCGCGGCCGGCCCGTGATCCTGGTGCCAGGTCTTGCCAGCGGCCCGTGGGTGTGGCAAGAAGTGATCCGCCAGTTCAAGGACGAATTCACGCTGTACGTGGTCACCCTGCCCGGCTTCGACGGCCGGCCGGCGCCCGCGGGCGCGCCGTTCGAGGGTGCGCGCGCCGCCCTGCGCGGATTGATCGCCCAGCGCAGTCTCGACAAGCCGGTGATCGTCGGCCACAGCCTGGGCGGCACGCTGGCCTACGCGGTGGCCCAGGACCTCGGCAGCACCATCGGCGGCGTGGTCGCGCTGGACGGCTTGCCGGTCTTCCCCGGTACCGAGAACATGCCGCCGCAGCAGCGTCCGCAGGCCGCGATCAACGTGCGCACGCGGATGGCGGCCAGCCGGCCGGCCGCCTACGCCGCCGAGCAGCGCCAGTACATGCGCGGCCAGGGCGTACTCGATATCGGCAAGGCCGACGACATCACGCCGCTGCTGCTGCGCAGTGACCGCGAGGCGGTCGGCGCCTACGTGGCCGACCTGCTGGCGCTCGACCTGCGCCCGGGCCTGGCGAAAATCAGCGCCCCGGTGCTGGTCGTGGCCCCGTTTTACCAGTACGATGCGGCTCAGGATGCGCTGACGGTGAACGACAAGGTCGAGCACTACCGGATGCTGGTCGAAGGAATCCCCTCGGTCGAGGTGGTCCCGATCGCGCCGTCGCGCCACTTCCTGATGATCGACCAGCCGCTCGCGCTGGCCGGCATCCTGCGCCGTTATCTCGACCGTCGTTGAAAGGAGTCGTCTCCATGCGTCCAGCGTCACAACCCTACCTGCATTGGATCGGCCAGTATCTGCTGGCCGCCGGCACCATGTTCCTGCTGCTGTCCGCGATCGACCTGATGCGCGGCGACAGCCTGGCCGCGACCTGGGGCCCGACCCTGGCATGGTCTGCCGCAGCGGCGGCCATTTTCGTCGCCGCGCGCTGGCGTGCGGCCAGCCAGGCCATCTCCGACAAGTCGCGTTGACCCGAATTTTCTCCAGGGTGGATCAAGGCCGGTCCCGCCGGGCTGCGTAATACTGCGGCAGTGGCATGTGTATGCCTTTGTCATAGCTGCAATATTTCGCTTGACACGCTGTGTAGCAGGAATATTCTTGTACACGCCAATGTGAACGATGGCGCCCGCATAGACGAGGTGAGCCACGATTCATACGGTAGTCCGTTAAAACATCTTGGAGGATGTATATGTCGGTAGATAACAGGTCGTTCACGACCCGCAGGGCAATGCTGGGCGCGCTCGCGACCAGTCCGCTATGGATGCAGTCCGCCTGGGCGCAGCCGAACAATCTCAATATCTCGCACCAGTTCCCCGGCGGCAACATCGCCCGCGGCGACTTCCGCGACCGCCTGTGCCGCATGTTCGCGGCCGAGGTCGAGAAGCGCACGCGCGGCGGCCTGAAGTTTTCCATCCATCCCGGTTCGACCCTGATGCAGCCGAACGCCCAGTTCGGCGCGCTGCGCAGCGGCTCGCTCGATATGGCCCTGGTGCCGCTGTCGTATGCGGGCACCGAAGCGCCGGAGGCGAATATCGGCCTGATGCCGGCACTGGTCACGTCCTACGAACAGGGCTATGGCTGGAAGAACGCCCCGGTCGGGCGCGAACTGACGCGCATCCTGGGCGAACAGGGACTGGTCATCGTCAGCTGGATCTGGCAGGCTGGCGGCGTCGCCTCGCGCGGCGACCCGATCGTCACGCCCGAGGACGTGCGCGGCTTGAAGGTGCGCGGCGGCTCGCGCGAGATGGATATGCTGCTGCAGGATGCCGGCGCGACCGTCGTCAGCCTGCCGTCCAACGAAATCCACAGCGCCATGCGCAGCGGCGCGCTGGACGCGGCGCTGACGTCGTCCACGTCCCTGATCTCGTTCCGCCTGCAAGAGACGGCGCGCTCGCTGACCACGGCGCGCGGCGGTTCGTACTGGTTCATGTTCGAGCCGCTGCTCATGTCGCGCACCGTGTTCGAGCGCCTCTCCAAAGCCCAGCAGGACGCCATCGTCAAGGTCGGCGCCGACCTGGAGCAGTTCGCGATGAAGATGGCGCGCGTCGACGATGCGGCGGTGGTGTCGGTCTATCGCGGCGTCGGCGCGCGCGTGGTCGACCTCAATCCGGAGGCGCTGCGCGGCTGGCAGTCGGTCGCGCGTAACACGGCGTGGAAGGATTTCGCGGCGCGTAACAGCAATTGCGCGAAGCTGATGGCGTTGGCGGAGCAGTCGATCGCGGCGCTGTAAGGCACGGCGGCGCGTTCGACTGCTCAACCCCCGGTCACCGGCGGGAAAAACGCCACTTCGGCGCCGTCCTCGACCTGGGTATCGCCACCGCACATAACGTGCCTGTGGGCCATGCGCACTGACCGTTCCGGCGCCAGTGCCTCGGCCCAGGCGCCGCCGCGTGCGCGCAGCAGTTCGCGCACGCCGCCCACCGTCGTGACATCCGGCGGCAGTTCCAGCTGTTCCTGCCCCGTCCCCACCGCCTCGCGCAGCGCGGCGAAGTATTTCAAACTGATCTTCATGACTTTCCTAATGCTGTAGTTCGGCGAACGGAATGAAGCGTACCAGGTCGCCCGCCGCGATGCGGTTGCCGGCCGGGTTGTCGACCAGGCCATCGCCCCACACCGTCGAAGTGAGCACGCCCGAGCCCTGGTTCGGGAACAGGTCCAGCCCTCCGGCCGCGTTCAGGCGCACGCGCAGGAATTCGTTGCGGCGATCGCCCTTTGGCAAGTCGAAATCGGCGCGTACCGCATAGCCCTGCGGCTCGACCTGGCCCGTGACGCCCTGCAGCCGCAGCAGGAACGGCCGCACGAACAGCAGGAAGGTGACGAAGCTCGACACCGGGTTACCCGGCAATCCCAGAAAGAACGCCGATCCATTGTCGCGGCGCACCTCGCCGAACGCCAGCGGCTTGCCCGGCTTGACGGCGATCTGCCACATCGACAGGCGCCCTTCTGCCTCCACGGCCGGCTTGATGTGGTCTTCCTCGCCGACCGAGACGCCGCCCGAGGTGATGATCAAGTCGTTCTCTTTCGCCGCTTCCACCAGGGTGGCGCGGGTCGCCGCGAGCGAATCCGGCACGATGCCATGGTCGCTGATCTCGCAGCCGAAGTTCTCCAGCAGGCCACGCAAGGTAAAACGGTTCGAGTTGTAGATCGCGCCCGGCTTGAGCTGGTCGGCCGCCACCTCGCCCGGCATCGTCAGCTCGTCGCCGGTGAAGAACACCGCCACCCGCAGGCGCCGGCGCACCGGCAGGCTGGCCAGGCCGACGGATGCGGCCAGTCCCAGCTCCTGGCTGCGCAGGCGGCTGCCCGCCGGCAGGATCACGGCGCCGGCGCTGATGTCCTCGCCCCTGCGGCGGATCCATTCGCCGGCGCGCGGCGCATGGTGGATGGTGACGCTGTCGCCGACCGCCTCGGCCTGCTCCTGCATCACGACCGCATCGGCGCCCGGCGGAATCAAGGCGCCGGTGAAGATGCGCGCCGCCGTGCCGGGTTCCAGTGCGTGGCCGACGCTGCCGGCCGGGATGCGCTGGCTGACCTTCAGGGTCGCGCTGCCGCCCGCGCAGTCGTCGGCGCGCAAGGCGTAGCCGTCCATCTGCGTATTGTCGGCCGAGGGTACGTCGATCGTCGCCAGCTGGTCCTGCGCCAGCACGCGGCCGTTGGCCTCGAACGTCGGCACGGTCTCGACCTGCTCCACGGGACGCGCCGCCGCGAGCAGGAAGTCGAGCGCCTCGCGCACCGACAGCATCGGCGCTTTCTGTACCGGTGCGCTCATCACAGCCCCGTGCGTTCGGCGATGTAGGCCTTCATCAGGCGCACATCGGCTGGCATGACATCGAAGCGCTGCGGCAGCGCTTCGATGTCCTCGAAGCCGGCGGGACGCTCGGCGTTCTGGCCCAGCGCCTCGAGGATCGTCTCGTTGAACTTGGCGGCCAGCGCGGTCTCGAGCACGATCATCGGCACACCCGGCGCCAGGTGCTCGCGCGCCACCTTGATGCCGTCGGCGGTATGGGTGTCGATCGTGATGCCGTAGTCGTCGGCGACGTCGCGGATCGTGGCCAGGCGGTCGGCATGGGTCGAGCGGCCCGACTGGAAGCCGTACTTGTCCACGTGCTTGAACTCGTCGCCATCGCTGCCCGGCGCGCCGGACAGGTCGAAGCCGCCGTGGGTGTCGACCTTGCGGAACAAGGCATGGGTGCGCTCGGCGTCGCGGCCCACCAGTTCGTAGACGAAGCGCTCGAAGTTCGAGGCCTTCGAGATGTCCATCGACGGGCTGCTGGTGTGGAAGGTCTCGGACGACTTGCGCACGCGGTAGACGCCGGTGCGGAAGAATTCGTCCAGCACGTCGTTCTCGTTGGTGGCGGCCACCAGCTTGTCGATCGGCAGGCCCATCATGCGCGCGATGTGGCCGGCGCAGATATTGCCGAAGTTCCCCGATGGGACGGTGAACGACACTCGTTGATCGTTGCTGGTCGTCGCCAGCAGGTAGCCGCGGAAGTAGTAGACCACCTGGGCCACGACGCGCGCCCAGTTGATCGAATTGACGGTGCCGATCTTCTGGCGCACCTTGAATTCGAGGTCGTTCGAGACGGCCTTGACCAGGTCCTGGCAATCGTCGAACACGCCTTCGACCGCGATATTGAAAATGTTCGGATCTTGCAGGCTGAACATCTGGGCGGTCTGGAAGGCGCTCATCTTCTTGTGCGGCGACAGCATGAACACGCGCACGCCGCGCTTGCCGCGCATCGCATATTCGGCGGCGCTGCCGGTGTCTCCCGAGGTGGCGCCGAAGATGTTCAGCTCATCGTTGTTCCTGGCCAGCGCGTATTCGAACAGGTTGCCCAGCAACTGCATCGCCATGTCCTTGAAGGCCAGGGTCGGGCCGTTCGACAGCGCCTGCAGCACGAGCTTGCCTTGCGGGCCGTCTTCGAGCACGCGCAGCGGGGTGATCTCGGTGGCCGCTTCGTCGGCGCGCGCATTGCGGAAGACGTCAAGCGTGTAGGTGCGCGCGGTCAGGTCCTTCAGGTCGGCGTCTGGGATGTCGGTGGCGAACTTGCGCAGGATTTCATAGGCCAGCTCGGCGTAGGACAGCTTGCGCCAGGCGTCGAGCTCGGCGCCCGTGACCTGCGGATACTCGGCCGGCAGATACAGGCCGCCGTCCGGGGCCAGGCCGCCTAACAGGATGTCGGAGAATTGCTGGGGATTGCGTGCTGCGGACGCGCTGGTCGCGCGGGTGGACACATAATGCATACAGTTTGAAGATCCGGTTGGCTCACGTTGAAACTTTATTATAGTAGGAGCCGGGGAAAATGTATGCTGTGCTGCAAAAAACTCTATTCGGGAAATAAAATTGGGCGGTGGGGGGCGGTACGCCGGGATTCCCGCCTTTCGCGGGAATGACGTGCATCTGCCGGCGCTGAATCATTGGCCGGCTCGTCGCACCTGCGCGCCTGAAGACGGTCATTCCCGTGCAAGCGGGAATCCAGGACCGGCGCGCAGCCACGACCGCTTCAGCACGCCGCGTGGTTGACGGTCACAACGTGGATCGCCAGCCCGCCCAGCGACGTTTCCTTGTACTTGACCTGCATGTCGGCGCCGGTCTGGCGCATCGTCTCGATCGCGCTGTCGAGGCTGACGAAGTGCGTGCCGTCGCCCTTCAGCGCCAGCGAAGCGGCGGTGATCGCCTTGATCGCGCCCATGCCGTTGCGCTCGATGCAGGGAATCTGCACCAGCCCCCCGATCGGGTCGCAGGTCATGCCGAGGTGGTGCTCGATACCGATCTCGGCGGCATTCTCGATCTGCTCGTTGCTGCCGCCGAGCGCCGCCACCAGCCCGGCGGCAGCCATCGCGCAGGCCACGCCCACTTCGCCCTGGCAGCCGACTTCGGCGCCCGAGATCGACGCATTCTTCTTGCACAGCATGCCGATCGCGCTGGACGCCAGCAAGAAGTCGCGCACGCCGCGCTGCGGATCGATCGGGCGGCAGTCCTCGGCGTAGTAGCGCAGCACCGCCGGGATGATGCCGGCCGCGCCGTTGGTCGGCGCGGTGACGACGCGGCCGCCGGCCGCGTTTTCTTCATTGACCGCCATCGCGTACAGGCTCACCTGCTGTACCGCGTCGTGCGGCAAGGCGTTCAGCGGTTGCTGCTGGGTTTGCTGGGACTGCTTCCACAGGCCGGCCGCGCGCCGGCGCACGTTGAGGCCGCCGGGCAGGCGACCCTCGGTCTTGAGGCCGTGGCAGATACAGTCGCGCATCACGCGCCAGATGTTGTCGAGGCCAGCGTCCAGTTCATCGCTGCTCATGCGCGTGCACTCGTTCGCGCGCAGCATGTGCGGGATGCTCAGGCCGTTGTGGCGGCCGTGCTCGAGCAGCTGGGCCATCGTGTCGAAGGCATACGGGACGGGGGCCGCGGTGCTCTCGGCCGCGCGCGCCTGGCCCTCGCCGGCCGCGGTGATGAAACCGCCCCCGACCGAGTAATAGATGCGCTCGATGATGCTGCCGTCCGCCAGGTTCAGCACGAAGCGCATGCCGTTCGGATGTTCGGGCAGGGTCGAGGCCTTGTGCCAGACCAGGTGCGTCCTGGCGCTGAACGGGACTGGTTTGCTGCCGAGCAGGTACAGGACGCCGTCGAGTTCAGCTTCGGCGAGCTTGTCCTCGACCGCGACCGGATCGACGCCCTGCGGGGTCTCGCCCATCAGGCCGAGGATGACGGCCTTGTCGGTGGCGTGGCCGACGCCGGTCAGCGCCAGCGAGCCGTACAGGTGGGCTTCGACGCCGACCGCCTGTTCCAGCAGGCCGCATTCGAGCAGGAAGCGGCGCGCGGCCACCATCGGGCCCACGGTGTGGGAGCTCGAGGGGCCGATGCCGATCTTGAACAAATCAAAAACGCTCATGTCCATGGTTGTCTCGCTGGTCTTTGTTCTTATAAAGTGAATCGGCCTGGCGCGTCGAGGCGGCAGGCCGTTGGATGCTCGGTGTGCGAAGCTTAGGCCGCGACGCCCAGCCCGACGTCGATATTCTTCAACATCGAATCGACCATCTCGTCGACGCCGATGCGCGACTTCCAGCCCCAATCGGCATTGGCGCGGCTATCGTCGAGGCTCTTCGGCCACGAGTCGGCGATCTGCTGGCGGCTGTCCGGCTTGTAGTCGATGCAAAACTGTGGCAGCGCGATCGAGATCGCGGCGGCCAGTTCGCGCGGGTTGAACGACACGCCGGCCACGTTGTACGACGAGCGGATCACGACCTGTTCGGCTGGGGCCTCCATCAGCTCGATGGTGGCGCGGATCGCATCCGGCATGTAGATCATGGGAAGCGTGGTGTCCGGTCCCAGGAAGCATTCATAGGTCTCGCCGCGCAGGGCCGCGTGGAAGATCGCGATCGCGTAGTCGGTGGTGCCGCCGCCCGGGGGCGATTTGTAGCTGATGATGCCCGGGTAGCGGATGCTGCGCACGTCGACGCCGTATTTGCTGTGATAGTACTCGCACAGGCGCTCGCCGGCCAGCTTGCTGATGCCGTAGATCGTGGTCGGATCCATGATCGTGAACTGCGGCGTGTTCTCGCTCGGCGTGTTGGGGCCGAAGGCGGCGATCGACGATGGCCAGAACACTTTCAGCGGCTTGCCGGCTTCGCCGCGTTCGCGCGCGATCTCGAGGATGTTCAGCAGGCCGTCCATGTTCAGGCTCCAGGCCTTCAAGGGCGCTTTTTCGCCGGTGGCCGACAGCATGGCCGCCAGCTGGTAGACCTGGGTGATGTCCTCGTTTGCCACCAGGCGCGCGAGGCTGTCCTTGTCCAGCACGTCGAGGACGGTGTAGCGCGCGGCGCCGTACAGGTTGTTGGCGCCGATGTCCGAGGCGATCACGTTCTGCGCGCCGTGCTTGTCGGCCAGCGCGCTGACCAGTTCACTGCCGATCTGGCCGTTGGCGCCGATGATGAGGATGCGTTCCATGCTGTCGATTCCTTGATGCTGAGTTATTCTTGTTCAGTTCTTGATAATGCCGAGTTCCTTGCCGGCCTGCTCGAAAGCCTTCAGCACGGTGTCGAGCTGCGCGCGGGTGTGGGCTGCCGAGAGCTGCACGCGCACGCGCGCCTGGCCCATCGGCACCACCGGGTAGAAGAAGCCCGACAGCAGCACGCCCAGTTCGAACATGCGCGCCGCGAACTTCTGTGCGACCGGCGCCTCGAACAGCATCACCGGCACTACCGGGTGCGTGCCCGGCTTGATGGTGAAGCCGATGCGCTCGATCTCCTTGCGGAAGTAGGCGGTATTTTCATGCAGCCGGTCGCGCAGCTCGGTCGACTTGGAGATGCGCTCGAGCACCGCCAGCGAGGCGCCGGCAATCATCGGCGCCAGCGTGTTCGAGAACAGGTAAGGACGCGACTTCTGGCGCAGGGTCTCGATCACTTCTTTCCTGCCCGAGGTGAAACCGCCCATCGCACCGCCCAGGGCCTTGCCGAGGGTGCCGGTGATGATGTCGATCTTGCCGATCACGCCGCAGTGCTCGTGGGTGCCGCGGCCAGTCGCGCCCATGAAGCCGGAGGCGTGCGATTCGTCGATCATGGTCAGCGCGCCGTACCTCTCGGCCAATGCGACGATCTTGTCCAGCCGGGCGATGGTGCCGTCCATCGAGAACACGCCGTCGGTGACGATGACCTTGTGGCGCTTGCCCGCTTCGGTGGCGGCGACCAGCTGCTTCTCGAGGTCGGCCATGTCGTTGTTGGCGTAGCGATAGCGCGCGGCCTTGCACAGGCGTACGCCGTCGATGATCGAGGCGTGGTTCAGGGCATCCGAGATGATCGCGTCGTTCTCGTCGAACAGCGGTTCGAACACACCGCCGTTGGCGTCGAAGGCGGCCGCGTACAGGATGGTGTCTTCGGTGCCGAGGAACCTGGACAGCGCTTGTTCCAGTTCCTTGTGCACGGTCTGGGTGCCGCAGATGAAACGCACCGACGACAGGCCATAACCGTATTTTTCCAGCGCGGCCGCCGCCGCCTGCTGCGTTTCCAGGTCGCCCGACAGGCCCAGGTAGTTATTGGCGCACATATTGATCAAGGTACGGCCGTCCTGCGCAACCACTTCGGCGCCCTGGCGCGAGGCCAGCACGCGCTCGGGCTTGAACAGGCCATCTTCGTTCAAGGTGGCGAGTTTTTGCTGCAGGCTGCTGTAGAAAGCTTGATCGCTCATGGTGTTCCCCTGTTCCCTGGTGGTGTGGGCAGACCGGCGGCTTGACCGGCGGTCGGCGGATGTTGTACCGTTGGCTTGTTCGATGTAGAGAACTAGTTCGCTATCTCGAACAGAAATTCGATATATCGAATCTTACGCCCAGCCAATGAACTTGGCAAGCGGGTCGACATATCCTTATAAATAATTTGAATCAGGCAATACCTGACAGGCACGCACACGGAAAATGAGCACCACTCTAACAAATAATGCACCTCCAGAAGTTGGCGCGACGCTGCAACGCCTGCGGCTGGCGCGCGGCCTGACGCTGGAAGACCTGTCGCGTATCGCCGGCGTATCGAAATCGATGCTGTCGCAGATCGAGCGCGAGAAGGCCAATCCGACCATCGCCATCACCTGGCGCCTGGCCAATGCGCTTGGGGTACAGATCGGCGAACTGCTGTCGTCCGAGGTGCGTACCGCCGACCTGATCCGGGTGGTCGACGCCCACGAGATCCCTACCCTGCCCGGCGCCCATGCCGGCTACTCCCTGCGCATCCTGGGTCCGATGGACCTGGCGGGCAAGTACGAATGGTATGAGCTGACCCTCGCGCCGGGCGGAGAGCTGGCGTCGCAGGCGCACGACCCGGGCACCGGGGAACATTTGACGGTCATCACCGGGACGGTCGAGCTGGAAGTGGGGAACGAAAAAAGGAAGGTGCGGCACGGGGCGACGGCGCGCTATCCGGCCGACCAGAACCATGTGATTCGCAATACAGGCAAGGCCGAGGCAAAGGCCGTCCTGGTAGTCGTGCACCGGTGAACAAAATCGATGATGCCCCTCTCTTTTGCAAGCTGATTTTGCGTGAGTGAGTACGGCTTGCTTGAATCTACCCGGCGCCTGGTAGGGACTTGCTCCACGCCACGATGAGGATCGCTCCTGCCGGACCTTGAAAAGGCGCCCGGCTTACTACAGCCGATTGAATAGTTAACAAGGTAGCAACTGCATTGCCATTGAAGCGCTTGACCTAGTTCTTGCATCGCGCATGCAAGGCATCCACGTTATTTCGGATCGATCGCGCCACCCGCCTTGATCCCGGCGCGCAGATCGACCGCTCGTCCGCTGTGCCTGCATGCTTCGAGACCCGGTTAGTAGCGGCCGGATCGCTGACCGGTCTTTATATCTGACAATGGTGGTTCAGTTGTCTTGCTTGTAAATGCTTACTGGCCCAGCTCCTTAAAGTTTTTAGCGTTTTCAAGTCCGACGTCAGGAAACCTTGGGCGTCATGCTGTTCATTATCAACAGTACCGAATACACCGGGGAATTTATTGCCGGCGTCGCTTATCAGCATGGTGAACACCGAATCATCTTTCAAATGTAGATTGATTATGGTGCGCAAGCGAAATCGGTGGGGGCCTTTGTCTGATAATTTGACGCCATCCCGAAGAATTTGAATTAACTCCACATTCTCCTTGGACCCTTCCTTGGTGAGATAATTACAGCCGTTTTGTACGATCTGCGCTTGTGAGACGGGAGCATAGGTGTCGATATGCAATCCATAGAACCCGATGGATGCGCGCTTTACTTCTTCAGGCCTTGGCAAGGTGGTAATAGTATCGAGCGCTAACGCCGAGGAGCATGGCACCATGATGCAAACTGCGAATAAAATCGAGGCGACCTGGGTTTTGAGGTATATCATAATTCATGACTTCAATAGTGTTTGGCTGAGTACCGAGCAATATCATCCTTGCATTACCGATAGCCAGCTCATATGCCAACCAAAGCGTGTAATCTGATAATCCGACAATGGCATATATTGCAAACAGGGTAGCCAGGCGGTCCACTTGCGCAGACGAGCCAGCTGCATGTTCTTCAACGCACTGAATCGGCGTCGGCAGGCCAGGCAGCGCCAGCGCTGCACGCCGCTGGCCGGACCGCAACGATGAACGCTGGCACACTCGCAATGAAGACAGCATCGTGTGCCTGCGGACTTGGCGAACAGATGGCGGCACTCTCCAGGGTGGCAGTCGCGGCGATCCAGGCATCCAGCCTGGCCACTTCGTCAGTATGCAAGTGCGGCGACGTCAGCCGGCTAATATTTCTTTGAAGACCAAGCCTTGCATCATTGTCACCTGATGAGTTACCTCGAAAGTGACCGAGACTGGTACGGATGGCAATGGTTCGCATGATGCACGCGAACACTGCCAAAAAAGGCTGCCGGGTCACCCGGCGGCCATCGCGGCGGCGCCCGGCGCGACGCCGGGCAACCCTGATGTTCAGTGCGCGCCGCCCACCGTCTTGGCCGTATCACCCATCTGCAGCTCACGCGACAGGAAGCCCCAGCGATCGGCGACTTCCTCGATCTGCTTGCCGGTCGGCTTGCCGGCGCCATGGCCGGCCTTGGTATCGATGCGGATCAGGATCGGCGCTGCGCCAGCCTGCGCAGCCTGGGCCGCGGCCGCGTACTTGAAGCTGTGCGCCGGCACCACGCGGTCATCGTGGTCGGCCGTGGTGACCATCGTCGCCGGATAGCAGGTGCCCGCCTTCAGATTGTGCAGCGGCGAGTACTTGACCAAGGCCTTGAACTCGTCAGGGTTTTCCGACGAACCGTAGTCCGAGGTCCAAGCCCAGCCGATGGTGAACTTGTGGAAACGCAGCATGTCCATCACGCCCACGGACGGGATGGCCGCCGCGAACAGGTCCGGACGCTGGGTGGTGGCCGCGCCGACCAGCAGGCCGCCGTTGCTGCCGCCGCCGATCGCCAGCTTCTTCGGCGAGGTGACCTTGTTCTCGATCAACCATTCGGCCGCGCTGATGAAATCGTCGAATACGTTCTGTTTTTGCAGTTTGGTGCCGGCCTGGTGCCAGGCTTCGCCATATTCGCCACCGCCGCGCAGGTTGGCCAGCACGTAGACGCCGCCCATTTCCATCCAGGCCAGGTTGGCCGGCGAGAAGCTCGGGGTCAGCGAGATATTGAAGCCGCCATAGCCGTACAGATAGGTCGGATTCGCGCCGTCCAGCTTGATGCCCTTTTTCGACACGATGAACATCGGCACCTTGGTGCCGTCGCGGCTCGTATAGAACTGCTGGCGGGTCTCGTAGTCGGCCGGGTCGAAGGCAACCTTCGGCTGGCGGAACACGGTGCTTTCGCCAGTCTTGAGGTTCAGGCGGTAGATCGTGGTCGGGTTGGTGAAGCTGGTGAACGAGTAGAAGGTCTCGGTATCGTCGCGCTTGCCCGACAGGCCGCCGACGGTGCCGATGCCGGGCAGCGCGATCTCGCGTACCGGCTTGCCTTCGAGCGTGACCACGCGCACCACGCTCTTCGCATCCTTCAGGTACTCCAGCACGAGCTGGTTGTTGACGATGTCGGCGCCGGACAGGGTGTCGGCGCCCTCGGCGACGATTTCCTTCCAGTTGTTTTCCGATGGTTTGCTCAGGTCGATGGCGATGATGCGTTTCTTCGGCGCGTTGCGGTCGGTGCTGAAGTAGAACACGGAGCCAACATTGTCGATGAAGTCGTAGCCGGCGTCGAAGTTGTCGATCAGGTCGACCACTTTCGAATCGGGCTTCGACAGATCCTTGTACGAGACGCGGTATTTCGGCGCGGTGCCCTTGGTCGTGGTGATGAGCAGGTAACGGCCGTCGTCGGTCGTATGGCCGCCGAAGCCCCATTCCTTCTGGTCGGCGCGGTCATATACCAGGGTGTCGGCGCTTTGCGGCGTGCCGATGCGGTGGAAGTACAGCTTCTGGAAGTAGTTCACGTCGGCCAGCTTGGTCGCTTCTTTCGGCTCGTCGTAGCGGCTGTAGAAGAAGCCCTTGCCATCCTTGGTCCAGGCGGTGCTCGAGAACTTGACCCACTTGATGTGGTCTGGCAAATCCTTGCCGGTCTCGATGTCGCGCACCTTGATCTCGTTCCAGTCCGATCCCGAGGCGGCGATGCTGTAGGCCAGCAGCTTGCCGTCCGGGCTGACCTCGGCGCCGGCCAGGGCGACGGTGCCGTCGGCGGCCAGGGTATTCGGGTCGAGCAGCATGCGCGGCTGGTCGTTCAGGTTCTTCAGGGTGTACAGCACGGCCTGGTTCTGCAAGCCGTCGTTGCGGGTGTAGAAGTAGCGCCCCCCCTCCTTGCCCGGCACGCTGTAGCGCTCGTAGTTCCAGAGCTGGGTCAGGCGCTGGCGGATCGCTTCGCGTTGCGGGATCTGCGCCAGGTAGGCCTGGGTCACCTTGTTCTGGGCGTCGACCCACGATTTCGTCTCGGCGCTGTTGGCGTCCTCGAGCCAGCGGTAGGGATCGGCCACCACGGTGCCGTGGTAGTTGTCGGTCTGGTCGACCTTCTTGGACACCGGGTAGGTCGGCGAAGGGCCGACCGGCGAGCAGCTCTGCGCCGTTGCCGGTGCGGCGAAAGCGGTAGCCAGGACGGCGGCGAGCGTGGCGAGTCTCATGTGCATAGTGTTCTCGGGCTGTTTGATGATGGGGTAGGCTTGTGGCCGCAGGGCATCATAGCGCGAAATGACATGCTTGGGTATGGCCGGGCAAGCCGCTGCGGCGCAGGTACCGGAACGCTTATTTACGGCGCATCTGACAGGCATGCCCGCGCGCAGACACGGCCCGCCAGCGCACCCGCCGGTCTCCATCAGTACACGCGCGACCATGCTGCCCGCATGTGCCCGGGCAGCCGGCGCGGACTCATCCTGGACGCCAGCCAGCGCACCACCAGCGTTCGCGCGCGGCGCTGGTCGGCCGGGCTCAGCGAGGCGGCATAGTCGTTCGCCGTCACGCTGGCCGCGAGCGCGACGGCGCCCGGCGCAGCCTTCTCGAGACCCTTGCCCTGCCGCGCCAGCCAGGCCCACATGCAGGCGCGCACCGGGTCTTTCACGAGGCCGCGTCCGGCCGCGTACAGCCCGCCCAGGTTATGCTGGGCCGGCGCATGGTCTTGCCGCGCCGCGGGGCGGTGCCAGTGGGCGGCCAGCACATCGTCGCGCGGCACGCCGTCGCCGCTGGCATACATGGCGCCGAGATTGTTCTGCGCGCTGGCGTCGCCCTGCCGGGCCGCGAGCCGGTACCATGCGACGGCCTGGGCCGGGTCGCGCGGCACCCCCTGCCCCTTGGCGTACAGCAGGCCCAGCGCGAACTGGGCATTGGCGGCGCCGCCCTCGGCGGCGAGCAGGTAGAACTCGAGGGAGCGCACCGGATCGCACGGCACGCCGCAGCCACCGGCCAGCATGCGCGCCGCCTGGTACCCGGCCTGCACATGGCCCTGGGCGGCGGCTTGCAGGTAGCAGCGCAGGGCGCGCGCGCTGTCGCACGGCAGGGCGCCGGACAGAAGGCCGCCCAGCGCGAACAGCGCCTCGCGCTCGCCATTGGCCGCCGCGCGTTCGAGCCACTGGATGGCCAGTGCCTGGTCGGGTCCGGCGCCGCAGCCTTCGGCATAGGCCAGGCCCAGTTGGCGCTGCGCGCAGGGATCGCCCGCTGCGGCCGCATGGCGGAGCCAGTACAGGGCCTGCGCCGGACTCGGCGCCACGCCCTGCCCGCGCGCGTACATCTGCGCCAGCTGCACCTGAGCGGCGACATGGTCTTGCATCGCGGCCTTGCGGAACCAGGCCATCGCCAGCGGATGGTCGACGCCCACGCCGCGCCCGTGAAGATAAGCTTCGGCCAGCCGGGCCTGGGCGCGCGCCATGCCTTGTTCGGCAGCCCGGTAGAACCAGCCGATCGCGGCCTTGTGCGACCTGGGCACCCCGCGCCCCCTGCAGTACAACATCCCGAGGTTGTGCTGGGCCGAGCGGTCGCCCTGCAAGGCGGCGCGGCGGAACCACTGCGCCGCGCGCGATGCGTCGCGAAGCACGCCGCGGCCGTTGTAGTACATGGCGCCGAGGTGGTTCTGGGCATAGGCAAGGCCGCGTCCGGCAGCGCGCGCCATCCAGGCGGCGGCCTGCGCATCGTCGCGCGCCACGCCGGCGCCGCGCAAGTAGAGCTGCGCCAGGTTGAACTGGGCGTAGGGGTCGCCGTCCAACGCCGCGCGGCGAAACCACTCATAGGGGTAGGTGCCCTGGCGGGCCGCATCCTCGCTCATCGAACATCCTCTCGCCGGTCGCCGCTCGGACCCTTGTTAAAATTTTAAGGAGCGCGAGTGAATCGGGATTTGCGACCGCACAATCGGACGTTCAACGGCGCGCCGATCGCGCCGCCAGGGACGGCTCAGACCGCGACGGCGGGTGCGGCTGCCGCGGCCGCACTGCGGCGCTCGCGCACGGTGGCCGCGTACTTGTCGAGGAAAGCCGGGATCTTGGCGGCCGCGACCTTGTTGATCGAGACCAGCAGCGCCGGCTCGACCTGTTCGATCCCGCAGGCGCGGCCGAGGTGGCGCGCGGCGTGCAGCAGCACGTCGGCGGCGACCTGGGCGTCGGCCTCGGCGCGGTGGGCAGTGCCGCGAAATTCAATGCCGAGCTGCTGCGACAGCTGGCCCAGCCTGTAGCTGGCCAGGCCGGGGAACAGGCGCCGCGACAGCTTCAGCGAGCACACCAGGCCGGCGTGCGCGGTGGCGCGGCCAAAGCGCGCGCCTTCGGCCTTGAGGAACTTCTCGTCGAAGCTGGCGTTGTGCGCCGAGAGCACGTCGCCGCCGATGAAGTCGAGCAACTCAGGCACCACCTGGTGCGCCGGCGGCGCGCTGTCCACCATCTGCTGGGTGATGCCGGTCAGCTGGGTGATGAAGGACGGGACCCGCACGCCGCAGTTGACCAGCGAGACATAGCGCTCGGTCACCTCGCCGCCGACGATGCGCAGCGCCGCCACTTCGGTAATGCGGTCGCCCATCTCGGGCGACAGGCCGGTGGTCTCGAAGTCGAGCATCACCAGCGGTCGATCGTAAATACTCATCCTTCTTTTCCCTATTGTGTGCTGACCGGGCGTCAGCCGAACTTGCGCAGCGCGTCCAGCGCCAGGCCGGTGCCGATGCTGCCGAACAGGTCGCCTTCGACGCGGCGCGCGCCAGGCACCATGGCGCCGATGCGCTCGCGCAGCAGGCCGACGCCGCTCGAACCGCCCGTGAAGAAAACCGTATCCACCTGGTCGGGCGTGACGCCGGCGTCGGCGAACAGCTTGCCAACCGTGGTCGCCACCTGGTCGACCAGCCCGGCGATGGCCGCCTCGAACTGCATGCGCGCGACGTCCAGTGTCTCGGGCGGCGCCAGGCGATCGAGCTGCAGGCGCACCATGTCGGCGTCCGACAGCGCGATCTTGGCCCCCTCGACCTGGATCGCCAGCCAGTGGCCGGCGCGGTCGTCGATCAGGTTCTGCAAACGTGCGATTCTAGCCGGTTCGGCCGCATCGCGCGCCAGGTCGGCCAGCTGTGACACGCTCTTGCGCGTATACGCCTGGTTGATCGTGTGCCAGGTCGCCAGGTTGAAGTAATAACTGGACGGGATCGCGGCGCCCGAGCGCAGCTTGCTCCCGTAGCCGAGCAGCGGCATCACGCTGGCCAGGCTCAGGTACTTGTCGAAATCGGTGCCGCCAATATGGACGCCACCGTTGGCCAGGATGTCGTCGCGCCGGTCCAGGCGCGCCGCGCGCTGTGGTCCCAGGCGCACCAGCGAGAAATCCGAGGTGCCGCCGCCGATGTCGGCGATCAGCACCAGTTCTTCGCGGTCGATGCGCGCCTCGTAGTCGAAGGCGGCCGCGATCGGTTCATATTGGAAGCCGATGTCCTTGAAGCCCACCGAGCGCGCGATCTCATGCAGGGTGTCCTCGGCCAGCCGGTCGGCTTGCGAGTCGTCGTCGATGAAGAACACCGGGCGGCCGAACACCGCGCTGTCGAAGGCGGCGCCGGCCTGGTTTTCCGCGCGGCGCTTCACTTCACCGATGAACTGGGCCAGCAGCGCACGAAATGGCAGGGAGCGGCCGGCGACCTCGGTCTGGCCGTCGATCAGGCTCGTGCCGAGCAGGCTCTTGAGCGAGCGCATGAGGCGGCCCTCATAGCCTTCAAGGTATTCGGCCAGCGCCGCGCGGCCATAGCTGACCCGCTCGTCGTCGGCGTTGAAGAACACCACCGACGGCAAGGTCTGCTTGCCGTCCTCGAGCGCCAGGAGCGCCGTCGGGGCGGAATGCGTCGTGCCTGGCCGGAGCCAGCCGACAGTGGAGTTGGACGTGCCGAAGTCAACGCCGCAAGCGTGCGCCATAGGAACCTTTATATCGAAGGGGCGGTATCGTACCAGATTCCCCGCCGCTTGTATTCCCTTCAGGCCGTCTGACTCCCCTGTAAGCGGCCTCTTACATTCACACGGCGGCGCTACCGATATTGCTTCAACAATAGCTTTTGCATAATGTGCACTGGCCGCGCACGGTGATGCGCGGCCAACCGACATAACAATAATGCACAAGGATTGGACGAGATGAGCAACCCCCAACACGCTGGCGCCGTCGTGGTACATGGCGGCGCCGGTGCGTCGTGCGAGAACGAAGACGGCTGCGTTCTCGCCGCGCGCCGCGCCCTGGCCCAGCTGGAAGTCAATGGCGACGCGCTGGACGCGGCGATTGCCGCGGTCACCGCCCTCGAGGACGATGGCCGCTTCAATGCCGGCAGCGGCGCGGTGCTGGGCCTCGACGGCGCCACCACTGAAATGGATGCATCGATCATGGATACCCGCGGCCGCCTGGGCGCGATCGCCTGCGTGCAGGCGGTCAAGAATCCCGTGCAGCTGGCGCGCGCCGTGGCCGACACGCCGCACTGGCTTCTGGCCGGTGAAGGCGCCGTGCGCTTTGCGCGCACGATCGGCATGCCGCAAGGGGCGCCGATATCGGAGCGCCAGCGTGCCGACCACCGCAAGCTCATGGCGCAACTGGCCGGCTCGGTGCCGGCCATGCCGGGCGTGAACAACGCGCTGTTCGACCGCTTCTGGAACTACAACACCCCGCTGCAGTTGCCCGAAGGGGTCGCCTGCGACACCGTCGGCGCCGTCGTGCGCGGCGCCGACGGCCACTTCGCCGTGGCCTGTTCGACCGGTGGCTCGGCGCCGTCGCTGCTTGGCCGCGTCGGCGACACGCCGATCATCGGCAGCGGCTTCTATGCCGGCCCCGAAGGCGCGGTCGCGGCCAGCGGCATTGGCGAACACATCGTGCGCCACCTGCTGGCGCGCACCGTGTACGGCTGGATCGCGGACGGCATGGCGCTCGATCAGGCGCTGCAGCGCGGGGTCGACCTGTTCGCGCCCGAGATCTCGGTCGGCCTGATCGCCGTCAGCCGCCATGAGGCCGGCGCGCGCAGCAACAGTGACATGCCTTATTCGAAAATGGTGCAACGATGAGCAACGCAATCGAACACAAGAACGGCCACCTGGTCATCATCGGCGGTGGCGAAGACCGCAAGCACGATATGGAAATCCTGTCGCGCTTCGTCGAACTGGCTGGCGGCGCGGATGCTCGCATCGTGGTGATCACGGCGGCCAGCCAGATTGCCGACGAGATGTGGAAGATCTATGACGGCGTATTCGGCGCACTGGGCGTCAAGGAGCGTTCGCACCTCGAGATCACCAGCCGCGAGGACGCCAATAGCGAAGACTTCGTGCGGCAGGTGGCCGGGGCCGACGGCATCTTCATGACCGGCGGCGACCAGAAGCGGCTGCTGGCCCTGATCGGTGGTACGGCGCTGGACGCCGAGATGCACACCGCGCTCAAGGTGCGCGGCGCCACCATCGGCGGCACCAGCGCCGGGGCGTCGGCCATGTCCGGCCATATGCTGGCCCAGGGCCGGACCGACCTGCTGCCAGAGAAAGGCTCGGTGAGCCTGGGGGCCGGCCTCGGCTTCCTGCACCGCGTGGTCGTCGACCAGCACTTCTCGGAGCGCCAGCGTCTTTCACGCCTGTTGTCGGTCGTGGCCCAGAACCCCTATTTACAGGGGATCGGCATCGACGAGGACACGGCGCTGATCATCGAGCGCGGCGTCGGCATCGAGGTCCTGGGCGAAGGCGCGGTGACCGTGGTCGACGGCCGCTCGATGAGCACCAATGTGGCCGAGATCAGGGACCGCACCACGCCCGAACTGATCGACGTGCGCCTGCACCTGCTGCCGGCCGGGAGCAAGTATTGCTTGCCCAATGGGGAAGAACGGGTTGGCAAGCGGGTGCCGCCCCAGCTGCTGGACTTCCTGGAAAATGTCACCAAACGGACCACACTGTCATGAGAATCAAGGAAAAACGCCTGCTGCGCGGGCCCAATCTGTACGCTGCCAGTCCCTGCCTGATGGCGCTGATCGCCAACGGCGGCGCCACGGGCCGCGGCTTCGCCGCGCGCCTGCTCGCGTTACTGCCGGCGTTGCCGGTCGAAGCCGCGGTGCGCCTGGCCGACGACGCGCTGCTCGTCGACGCGCTCGAACCGGTCGTGATGGAATTGCAGCGCCTGGCCGGCGCGCCGGGTGAGCATGGCGCCACCCTGCCCGTGACCGGCCGGCCCGAGCAGCGCCGCGTGGTGTGCGGCTATGCGATCGAACAGGTGGCCGAGGAAGCGCTGCGCACCGCGATGAACCTGCTCGAAGCGCTGGCGCGCGACCTGCCCTTCGACCTGGACGGCGCCATTCGCGAATTGCGCGAGGTGGCCGAAGACCATGCGATCGGCACCAGCACCGGCGCCGTCGTGAATGCTGCCCTGCGGCGCGGTATTCCGGCGCTGCGCCTGCTCGACACGGCGAACCTGTTCCAGCTGGGCTGGGGCAGCCGCCAGAAGCGCCTGCAGGCGACGATCACCGGCGCGACCAATTCAATCGCGGTCGGCATCGCCAGCGACAAGCAGCTGACCAAGACCTTGCTGGATCAGGCCGGCGTTCCGGTGCCGCAGGGCGAGGTCGTCACCACGGTGGAAGCGGCGCAGCGTATCGCGCGCCGGCTCGGCCGCCCAGTGGCCATCAAGCCGCTCGACGCCAACCAGGGCAAGGGGGTGACGGTCGATTGCGTGGGGCCCGAGGCCGTGGCCCGCGCCTTCGAGTTCGCGCGCAGGCACGGACGGCGCGTGATCGTCGAAGAATACCTGCGTGGGCGCGACTACCGCGTGCTCGTCACAGGCAATCGCGTTGCCGCCGCTTCGTGGCGCCGTCCGCCCAACGTCACGGGCGACGGCAAGTCGACCATCCGCGAACTGGTCGAGCTCGAAAACCGCAATCCGGCGCGCGGCGACGGGCATACCAATATTCTTACCAGGATCGCGCTCGACGCCTTGGCCGACGAGGCGCTGTCCAAGCAGGGCTATCACCTCGACACCGTGCTGGACGACGGCGTGAGCGCCGACCTGCGCGGCAACGCCAACCTGTCGACCGGGGGCACCGCCGAAGACGTGACCGACCTGCTGCCGGAAGACACCCGCGACATCTGCATCCGCGCCGCGCGCACCATCGGCCTGGACGTAGCGGGGATCGACATCATCTGCGAAGACATCGCGCAACCGCTGCGCGCGCAGCGTGGCGGCATTATCGAAGTCAACGCCGCGCCGGGCATCCGCATGCACCAGTACCCGAGCCGCGGCACGCCGCGCGACGCCGGCGAGGCCATCGTCGAGGCGCTGTTCGGGGGCTGCAATGGACGCATTCCGGTGGTTGCCGTCACCGGCACCAACGGCAAGACGACCACCAGCCTCCTGATCGAGCACACCGTGCGCATGGCGGGCCTGCGCACCGGCGTCACGACCACCAGCGGCGTCTACCTGAACGGCCAGCTGGCCTATGAAGGCGACTGCACCGGCTACCACTCGGCGCGCAGCGTGCTGGGCGCGCCCGACGTCGATTTCGCGGTGCTGGAAACGGCGCGCGGCGGCATCCTCAAGCGCGGCCTTGCCTTTGACCGCTGCGATGTGTCGGTGGTGCTGAACGTCTCGGCCGACCACCTCGGCCTGGATGGCATCGACACCATCGACGAACTGGCGAAAGTGAAGGCGGTGGTGGCCAGGCGCGCCTCGCGCGCAGTGGTGCTCAACGCCGAAGACACGTATTGCGTGCAGATGGCCGCCGAGCTGGCCGACGGCGTCGAGATCATCTATTTCGCGCTGGACGCCGAGGATCCGGTTTTGCTGCGCCACGTCGAGCACGGCGGACGCGGGGTCTACCTGCAGGATTCGACGATCGTGATCGCGAGCGGCCTGCGCCACGAAGCCCTGCTCGATGTGCGCGAGATGCCTGCCTCGCTGGGCGGCCGCGCGCGCTACAACATCGCCAACGCGATGGCGGCGGCGGCGGCGCTGATCGCGTGCGGCTTCGACAATAGCGAGATCGGTGACGGCCTGCGCGACTTCGTCTCGGACAGCAAGCACAATCCGCTGCGCTCGAACCTGTTCGACGTGGACGGCGTGACGGTGGTGGTCGACTACGCCCACAACTGCGCCGCCTACGCTGCACTGGCCGACATGGCGCGCGCGATGACCCCGGGCCGCCTGGTGGGAGTCGTCGCCGCCCCTGGCGACCGGCGCGACGCCGACCTGATCGACATCGGCCGCACCTGCGCCGCCGGCTTCGACGAACTGGTGATCTACGAAACCGAAAACCGCGGCCGCCCTGCCGGCGACACCGCCACCTTGCTGGCGCGCGGCGCCAAGCTGGGCAAGATCGGCAGCGAGCAGCTGCAGGTGGAGCTCGACGTCCACCGCGCAATCCGCCTGGGCCTGTCGATGTGCCGCCCGGGGGACGTCCTGGTCTTCGGCTGCGGCTCCTCGATTTCGGAATTGACGGAAGCCCTGCGTCCCACCCGCCCGGATCTGGCGCGCCGCATCGACGCCGCCACAATCTGACGCAGGGGCACAGTCGACTTGTTTGACAAGTTTGACTGATGAGCCGACATATCGGCTCTGAGGCGGCCCGGGTTGGGTCGACATCCGGGCAGGAGACGGCAAGGCCTATGGATGACACTTCGACCCCAGCGGTGAAACGCACTGTTCACACCAGCGATTGCAAGAAACGCGCCGTTGCCATGCTCCAGCAAGAAGGTAACGCAACGGCTCTTGCTATTGAGCGCGGTGCCGCGCAACCGGCTGTACGAGTGGGCAAAAGGAGGAAGCTGGTACTGGCAAAGCTTTCAAGGGCCCTGGCCGTCCGGCTGGGGTGGGCAAAATGCGCCGGACAAAACACATCGTGAAAACGAGCGTCTCGAGCTGGAGAACACCATCGTAAAAACGCAGGCGTACTTTGCGCCCCGCACGCCGAGAAGTACGCATTCATTCATGAGCATACCGGCATGGATCCAGTGTCCATGATGTGTCGCTTGCAGAAGGTTCGCCGTAGTGGCTGCTATTCAACGCACAAGCGCCCTGAAGGCAAGCGCAGAAGCCAGGACGCTGCACTGCGTTCACGTATCGAGGAGCCGCACAGACGCCCAGCGACATGCTCCTGGCACGATCAGGATGTGGCGTCTGCTCCAGACTGAAAGGATGCTTCGCGGCAGAACCCATGAGCAGGTGCGGTTTGCCACACAGATCAAGGTTGGCAGTTCGCCTCAGGCCTGTCCAGGAATGCGCTGAAAGATCAGCAGGCTCGACCAACCATGATCAGGCGAGGAAAGCGTGCCACGACAATGCCGTGGCAGAGAGCTTCTTCTTAAACTTAAGAACAGAGTAACCCACCGCACGCTCCAAGATCATCACGCGTCAGCGCTGGCCGCAATCGCCGGCGATATCGACGTGCATTACCATCGACAGCGGCCCCACCACCCCGCCTGCCGAACGCCCGCTCAGGTGGAAAAAAATGCACAGGTGTACCTGATCAACCTTGTCCACCATCCCGGTACATCTCGGTTAAGAGGTTTGGGCGGCGATGATGTCGGCGCTTTCGGGGTCGGTGGCGCGGATGGCGTCGACGAAGACCTGGAGCGAGGAGCCGCAGGCGAAGACCAGGACGTCGCCCGGCTCGCACAAGCTCAGACCGAGGCGGATCGCATTGCCGACGTCGAGTTCGCGGTGCAGCGTGTCTGACTTGCCGACGGCGTCTTCGGCGCCGCCCAGGATGAGGTCGACGGCTTCGCCGACGGCGCGGCCGCGGCTTTGCGATTCGTAGACGACCAGCTCGTCGAAACGGGCGCCGCAGACCTTGCCGACTTCGCGCAGGTCGCTGTCGCGGCGGTCGCCGGGAGCGGTCACGATGCCGACCAGCTGGCCCGGGAGCATGCCGCGGGCCATGTCGGCCATTGCCGCGTAGGCGGCCGGATTATGGGCGTAGTCGACGATCACCGTCACGCCGCGTATGTCGAACATATTCGTGCGCAGCGGATTGGTGCGGCCGTTCGACACAAAGGTCGACAGCCCGGCAGCGATCTGCAGGTGGCTGAAGCCCGAGGCCATCAGCGCCGCCGCCGCCGCCAGCGCGTTGGCGATGTTGAAGCGGGCCAGGCCGCCGAAAGCGACCGGCATGCTTTCGACCTTGATCACCGCCTGCTGCATCTGGCCGTCGGCCACCACCACCGCGCCATCCTGCAGGTAGGCGCCGCGGCCGCCGTCTTCCAGATGCTTGAGCAACACCGGGTTCTCGGCGTCCATCGAGAAGAACAGGATCTCGGCGCCGGGCTTCACGCGGCGCGCCATCTGGACGCACAGCGCATCTTCGGCGTTCAGCACCACCGCCTTCGAGGCCGACTGCGCCACCACCGCCTTCACCTGCGCCAGGTCTTCGACCGTGTCGACGCCGTCCAGGCCCAGGTGGTCGGCGGCGATATTGAGCACCACCGCCACGTCGCAGCGGTCATAGGCCAGGCCGCGCTTGAGGATGCCGCCGCGCGCCGTTTCCAGCACCGCGATCTCCACTTCGGGCGCGTGCAGCACCGTGCGCGCCGACCAGTAGCCAGTGCAATCGCCCTTGACGATCTGCTTGCCGTCGATGAAGACGCCTTCGGTCGTGGTCACACCCGTCACCCGGCCCGCCATGCGCGCCGCGTGCGCGACCAGCAAGGTGGTGGTGGTCTTGCCGTTGGTGCCGGTCAGGGCGATCACGGGGATGCGGCCATCGGAGGCGCCCATCAGGCCGTCGACGATCGCCTCGCCGGCGTCGCGCGCCTCGCCCTCGCTCGGGTACTGGTGCATGCGGATGCCCGGCGCCGCATTGACTTCGATGACGGCGCCGCGTTGGGCGGCCAGCGGCTGGCCGATGTCCTGGCACACGATGTCGATCCCGGCCACGTCCAGGCCGATCTTGGCCGCGGCGCGCACGCACAGCAATCGCGTGGAGTCGGGCAGCAGGTCGGTCACGTCTTCGGCGGTGCCGCCGGTCGACAGGTTGGCGTTGCCGCGCAATTCCGCCAGCGCGCCGACGGGCAGCACGCTGTCGAATTCATAGCCCTGGCGCGACAGCATGTCGGCGGCGTGATCGTCGAGCGCGATCCGGGTCAGGATGGTTGCATGGCCCGCGCCGCGCGCCGGGTTGGCGTTCTCGGTCTCGACCAGTTCACGGATGGTTTTGATGCCATCGCCCACCACGTGCGCCGGACGGCGGCGCGACGCGGCGGCCACGCGACCGCCGGCCACGAGCACGCGGTAATCGCAGCCCGTGACATGGCGTTCGACGATGATGCGGCGGCCGAACTGGCGCGCGAAGTCGAAGGCGCGCGCGACGTCGTCGGGCGTGTTGCAGTCGACCGTCACGCCCTTGCCCTGGTTGCCGTCCAGTGGTTTCAGGGTCACCGGTCCGTTCAGGCGGCGCGCGACGCGCTGGGCCGCTTCGACGGTCGTGACCACGTCACCTTCCGGCACCGGCACGCCGGCTTCCTTGAGCAAGGCCTTGGTCAGCTGCTTGTCGCTCGCGATCTTCACCGCGATGAAACTGGTGTCGCCGGTCGTGGTGGCTTGCAGGCGCTTCTGCTTGACGCCCCAGCCGAGCAGGAACAGGTTGGCTTCATCGGTGATGCGCTGTACCGGGATGCCGCGCTCCAGCGCCGCGTTGACCACCGACGCGGTGCTGGTGCCGATCGCATAGCGCGACACGATGCCGCGCAGCTCTTCAAGTCGCGGCGCCAGTTCGAAGCCTTCGCCGCGCGCCAGCGCGCCGACCAGGTCGAGCGCCAGGTCGAAGGCCGGCTCGGCCAGCTTTTCGCACTGGTAGGCGCACACGATCCTGAATTGCCCAGGATGGCCGTTCACCGGCCGCGTGCGGCCGAAGCTGGCAGGCGCGCCGGCAAGGGTCTGCAGTTCGAGGGTCACGTGTTCGATCACGCGGCCCAGGTAGGTGCCTTCGGCCAGGCGCTGGGCGAAGCCGCCGGGCTGGCCGGCAGGCAGGCGTTCGCCGTGTAGTGACGGCAGCACTTCGAGCAGTGCGTGGTTAAAGCCGGGCAGGTCCTTGGAGGACTTGCCGTATAAATCCTTCAGGTCGACCACCGACAGCAGGCATGGGGAGTCGGCATGGACGTTCGGTCCGCGCAGGAAGCGTTGTTCGAGGATTTGCACGTGTGATTTCCTTGTGATAGTCGTATTTGCAGCCACGGCCGGCATGCGCTCTCTATCGCGTGCCGGCCGCTATCGCACTGTGCAGGCGGTTCAGGCGTCGAACAGTTGCGTGTACATACGGGTGGCCATCAGGCCCACCGCCGTATGGTGAATCTCGGGTGACAGCAGACGGCCCAGCATCTGCATCGCCTCCTGCTTGCCGTTCGCGGCCGCCACCTGCTGCTCCAGCAGGCGCAACTCGTTGCCGGTATCGAGCTCGTCCAGGCTTGCGTGGCGGCGGATCAGGCCGCGCACCGGGAAGGCCTGTCCGCGTTCGGCGCCCTGCCCCAGCTGGTCGAGGGTGCGCTGGCGCGCACGCGCCGTCAACACGCGCTGGGCGCTGGCCGGCTTGCCGTCGGCGGTGGAGGTGATCCAGTCGCGCAGCACCTGCAATTCGTAGGCGTTGAACACACCGAACATCTCGGCCCGCTCGCCCTCGACCAGGCGCCAGAAGCGGCTATGCTCGACGTCTTCTCCGCGCTTGATCCAGCCCGCGCCTTCGAGCGCGGCCAGGAAGGCCGGGATTTGCTCGGGGTCGGTCAGCCAGTCGTTCACCGAGCGGCCGGCGACGCGGCAGTAATCCGAGTGCATGTTCTTGCCGACGCCGCTCTTGGCGGCCAGGATGCCGACCAGTTCCGACTGCAAGTCGAACTCGCCGATCACCGACGTGGTGCTGGCGCCCAGCTCATTGAGGCGGTAGCCGTCGACCACGCGCTGCCAGAACGCTTCGCGATCGCCGACTTTCGGCATCAGGTCCTGCACCGCCTGCACCGCCTTGCGCGCGTGGCCGCTGGCAGCGTTGTCGACGGTGACGTGCAGCGTGAAGTAATACGGGTCGATGCCCAGTTCATTGAGCTCGTAGGACGTGATCAACAGGTGCAGCGGCAACTGTTCGTAGCCAAGGTTGTAGCCGACGACTTCGGGCAGGAAGTGCTCGGCGTGGTGGCCCAGCGCCAGCTGCAGCGCGCCTTGCAGGAAGTGGTCGTCGCCCAGGTCTTCCCAGCTTTCGCAGCCGTGGGTCGCCAGCAGCTTGCGGTAGAGGGTGACGTGGTTCTTGTCGGGCAGGCCGTCGCCCAGCTCTTCGAGATAGGTCTTGATCAGGGGGTGGAAGGCGACGTCGTCCCACTGGCGCGTCAGGCCATACAGCCAGGCGCCGTCGACCAGCTTGGTCGGCGCCACGCCCTTGATGAAGTACAGCGCATGTGCGCGGCAGCTGAAGTAGCGGCGTGGCGCGCCGTTCTTGCGCGCGGCGAGGTAGTCGCGGTACTGCTGGCCGACGATGTCGGTGCGCTGCTCGATCCAGCCCTGCAGCTCGCCCAGGCTGGACGGCAGGTCGGAAGGCAGCTCGCGCGCGACCGCGATCTGGCTGGCCACGAAATCCTTGGCCTGTTCGGGCGTCGCCGATGGATCGGCGTACAGCGAAAAATACAGGTCCTTCGCGCCTTGCGCGGTGGCCAGCGGCGCAGTCTCGACGCATGGCGCGTCGGCTAACAGCATTGGTGTCATGTCTCGCATCGTAAAGTGTCCTATGGACGATTACCGACATTATCCAAGCTGTGCCATGTTGCGAAAATCGGTAGGCGCGCTGCGAGGATGTAAGATAGGGATTACAAAAGAGACATCCCGCAGCGCAGCATACGATTAGCAATTTGATTACGGCAGCGACGACGCCTCGTCGCCCTGCTGGCGCATGCCCCGTTCGACGTCCGCCGCCTCCGGATCGCCCTTCTCCTGGGCCTGCTGGACGTTGTCGGCCTGGGCGTCGACGATATGCGGCGGGAACGGGGGGATGTTCGCATCGGCCAGCACTTCCAGCACGAAGGGACGGCCGGCCGCCAGCGCACGCTCCCAGGCCGGCCCGAGCTCCTCCGGATCGTCGACCCGCACCCCTTCCAGGCCGAGCATGCGCGCATACTCGGCATACGAAAGATCGGGCAGCTCCTGCGACGGTTCGTACTTCGGCTCGCCCTGCATGCCACGCTGTTCCCAGGTCACGAAATTGAGGTCACGGTTGTTCAGGACCAGCACCACCAAGGTCGGATTGGCCCAGTCGCGCCAATGCCGCGCGATCGTGATCAGGCCGTTCATGCCGTTCATCTGCATGGCGCCGTCGCCGGCCAGCGCGATCACCGGCCGTCCCGGATGCGCCATCTTGGCCGCCATCGCGTACGGCACTGCCGAGCCCATGGTCGCGAGACCACCCGACAGCGAGGCCATCATCCCGCGCCGCAGGCGCAGGTGCAGCGCATACCAGGCCGAGACGGAACCGGAATCGCCGGTCAGGATCACGTCGTCCGGCAAGCGCGGCGACAGCTCGCTGAAGGCGCGTTGCGGATTGATCGGCTTTCCCGGCTGGCGCGCGCGCTCGTCGAGCACGCGCCAGCTTTCGGCCACGTTCTGTTCGATGTGCGAGCGCCAGCCGCGATCACTCTTGCGTTGCAACAGCGGCACCAGCGCGCGCAAGGTCGCACGCGCGTCGCCGGCCAGGTTGACGTCCATTGGATAGCGCAGGCCGAGCATGGTGGCGTCGACGTCGATCTGCACCGCCTTCACGGCGCCTTCCTCCGGCAGGAATTCGGCATACGGGAAGCTCGACCCGACCATCAGTAGCGTGTCGCATTCCTTCATCATGGCGTCGCTGGCCTGGGTGCCAATCATGCCGATGGTGCCGGTGCAGAACGGCAGGTCGTCCGGCACCACGGCCTTGCCCAGCAAGGCCTTGGCGATGCCGGCGCCGAGCAATTCTGCCACCTCGACCAGTTCATCGAGCGCGCCATGGGCGCCGGCGCCGGCCAGGATCGCGACCTTGTTGCCGGCATTGAGCAGGTCGGCGGCGGCGCGCAGGGCCTCCATGGGTGGAACGGCGGCTTCCAGCGCGACGCCGACGCCCGAGAAGGTGCTGCCGTGTTCGCGTGGCGGATGCGGCACGGCGTCTTCTTCCTGCAGGTCGTTCGGAATGATGACGCAGGTCACGCAGCGGCGTGCCTGCGCGATGCGCATGGCGCGGTCGATCAGGTGGCGCACTTGCGCGGCATCGGTCGCCATGTGCACGAACTCGCCCGCGACGTCCTTGAACAGCGTGACCAGGTCGACTTCTTGCTGGTAGTGCGCGCCGAGCGCGGAGCGCTGCTGCTGGCCGATGATGGCGACCACCGGCTGGTGGTCGAGCTTGGCGTCATACAGGCCGTTGAGCAGGTGGATGGCGCCCGGGCCCGAGGTCGCCAGGCACACGCCGACCTCGTTGGTGAACTTGGCGTGGCCGCAGGCCATGAAGGCCGACATCTCTTCGTGGCGGCATTGGACGAACTCGATTGCGTCCTGGCGGCCGAAGGCGGCCAGGATGCCGTTGATGCCGTCGCCCGGATAGCCATAAACGCGGTGCACGCCCCATTGCCCGAGACGCTCGAGCAAAAAATCTCCTACGGTGCTGGTCATGCCGATGTCCTTTCGCAAAGATGGAAAGGCGATCCTAGGACGACACTCTCGTGACGACCGTGCGCCAGCGTCCACAGGGACGCAATCGCGCCGGCGTTACGGACGCGCGCCCAGCGCCACGTCGGCCACCAGGCCGTGTTCCGACAGCCGCACCGGCACCGCGCCGGCGCCCAGCATGCGGGTCATCGCATGGTCGCCGTCGCCCGGCTTGACGTCGACCGCGCGCATGGCCTCGGCCACGATCAGGATCTCGAAGTCGGAAAGGCCGTCGAGCACGGTATTGAGCACGCAATAATCGGTGGCCAGGCCACACACGGCCAGACGCCGGATGCCGCGTTCGCGCATGGTCCGCGCCAGGGCGGTGCCACTGAAAGCGGAATACGCATCGACCTCGGGGGTGGTCGCCTTGGAGACGACGCTGACATCGTCCGGCAAGTGCAAGGCCGGGGAAAAGCCGGCGCCGTCGGTCCCTGCCACGCAGTGCGGCGGCCATGGCCCGCCCTGCGCAGCGAAGGAGCAGTGCTGTTCGGGATGCCAGTCGCGCGACGCATAGACCGGCAAGGCGCGCGCCGCGTACAGCGCAATCAGGCGGTTGATCGGCGCGATCACCCTGTCGCCATGCGGCACGCCGAGGCGGCCGCCGGGAAGGAAATCGACCTGCAGGTCGACGATCAGGAGGGCGTCGCCCTGGCCGAGCACGATGGCGCTCATGAGTCATCTCCGTTTCAAGGACGCACACGCTGCGTCAAAGATGGCAGATTAACATGAAGCGCCCGCGCCGGCCTGGCCTGGCGTCGAAGAGCGACCACCCGCCACGGACAAGTGCGACTATGGCGCTTACTGCGCGACGCTTACTGCGGCTTGTTCAGCAGCGAGCGCTGGCGGGCATAGCCGAAGTAGACGGCGGCGCCGATCGTGAGCCAGACCACGAACGCGAGCCAGGTATGCCAGCTCAGGAACGACATCAGGACCAGGCAGAACACGATCGCCAGACCCGGGATCACCGGCACGCCCGGGCAACGGAAGGCGCGCGGCAGGTCCGGACGCTTCTTGCGCAGCACGATGACGGCGATCGAGACCAGGGTGAACGCGGCCAGGGTGCCGATGTTGACCAGTTCGGCCAGCACGTTCAGCGGTACCACGGCGGCGATCAGGCCGAAGATGATGCCGACCAGCCAGGTAGCGAAGAACGGGGTACCGTATTTCGGATGCACGGTCGACAGCTTGGCCGGCAGCAGTCCGTCACGCGACATGGCGAACAGGATGCGGGTCTGGCCGTAGGCCATCACCAGGATCACGGTGCTCATGCCCAGGATCGCGGCCAGGTCGACGAAGCCGGCGACCCAGTTCTCGCCCGCCACTTGCAGCGCCAGCGAGACCGGATGGTCGACGCCCTTGAAGTCCAGGTGCGGCACGATGCCGGTCATGATCGCGGCGACCACCACGTACAGGATGGTGCAGACCACCAGCGAACCGATGATGCCGATCGGCAGGTCGCGTTTCGGGTTCTTGACTTCCTCGGCGGCCGAGGTCACCGCATCGAAGCCGATGAACGCGAAGAACACCAGCGCGGCGGCGCTCATCACGCCACCCATGCCGTAAGGCATGAACGGCTGCCAGTTGTCGGGACGGACGTGGCCGACGCCGACGGCGATGAACAGCAGCACCACGCCGATCTTGATGACGACCATGACATTGTTGATGCGCGCCGATTCGCGCATGCCCAGCGACAGCATGGCGGTCAGGGCGATCATGATCACGAAGGCCGGCAGGTTGAACAAGGTCTCGACGCCGGGACGGGCGCCAGGGGCGGCCGTCAAAAGGTCGGGCAGCACCAGGCCGAAGCCGGACATCAGCGACTGGAAATAGCCGGACCAGCCGACCGCGACGGTCGAGGTGGCCAGGCCGTACTCGAGCAGCAGGTCCCAGCCGATCATCCAGGCAACGAATTCGCCCAAGGTGGCGTAGCTATAGGTATAGATTGAGCCGGCGACCGGCACGGTCGAGGCGAACTCGGCGTAACAGAGGGCGGCGAAGCAGCAAGCCATGGCCGCGATGATGAAGGAGAGGGTCAGTGCCGGGCCGGCGGTGACGGCGCCCGTGCCTGTGAGCACGAAGATGCCGGTACCGACGATCGCACCAATACCGAGCATGATCAGGTCGGTCGGGCCGAGCACTTTCTTGAGTCCGCCCGGTTTGGCGCTGGCCGCCAGCATGGCATCCAGATTCTTGGTTCTAAAAATACTCACTACGTGTTCTCCAATCAAAAAATAGTGTGGTCCCGCGTCTTGTCATTGCGACGCGCCCGCAGGTCATGCGGGCACGTGACGAGATCCTGCCTGTTGGGCTGGCATGCCTGACTGAAACCGCTGTTACGGCACCTGCAAACCGTCAACTTTTTGCAGACGTGCAAATATAACCAGAATGCTGTTGCGAATCAAAGCAATCTGACGATTCTTCTGCAATTTACGTGCCCGGAGGTAATTTATGGCTCCAGCAGGCCCGTTGCGTAAACATCGCAGTCGCAGCCGTCGCGCTTGATTTCCATAAATCAACATTCGATAATGGCTTGCACCTCTTGCGAGCGCTCGTCCGGCTCGTCCCGCCCACCGATGCCGCCATCTCCACCATGACTACCCACTGCGGACGCCCGACCAGATGCAGCGTGCCCTTGGCGATCGGTATGCTGCTGGCCGCCCTCGCCGGCCCCGCCTTCGCCTTCCAGCAACCGGAGACGCGCCTGGCCGAGATCGCCGCCTTGGCCGAGCAGGACAATGGTCAGGCGCGCACGGTCCTGGTGCACGAAGGCCCGAGGCTGATCGCTGGAGCGTCCTATGCCGTGCGAATCCATTACCTGCGCCTGCTGCGCCGGGTACAGGCCGATGCCGGGAACGTCCACGATGCCCATGAGACCAACGAGCTTCTCATAGGATTGGCGGAGGCCGAACGCGATCCGCTCAATATTGCGCTGGCCAGCCTGGCGCGCGTGCTGCGCTTGATCGAAAATAATGACACGGCCGGCGCGCTGGGCGAATTGGCGACGCTCGGCGCACGTTACCGCGATCTCGACAGCCTCGAGTTCAGCGCCGGCATCGAGGCGCTGCACGGCATGGCCTACAGCGCGGCTGGCCAATACGACCGCGCCTTGCACCACTTCCTGCGCGCACTGGACATCGTCGGGCGTCATCCGGACCTGTGGAGTCCCCGCCCTGCCGATATCCGGTTGGCGATGGCGCGCATGTATGTCAACGCCCGTGATCCGGCCCGGGCGCTCGCGACCCTGCGCGAGATTCGCGCCGACAAACAGCGCCTGCCGCCGCGCACCGAGGCCGCCGCCCATTTTCATGAAGGCCGCGCGCTGGTGGCCCAGGACCAGATCGCGCCTGCCCTGCCGGCCTTCGGCCGCGCGCTCGAACTGGCCCATGCCCATGAGCTGATCTCGATCGAGGCCCATGTGCTGGGCAATATTGCGAACGCCCATCTGAAGGCGCACCGTTATGCGCAGGCCGAGCAGGCGGCGCGCGCCGCGCTGGCGCCAGCCGAGCGCAGCGAAGACCGGATCAGCCTGCAAATGGCCCGGGCTTCCCTCGGTTTCGCCCTGTTCGGCCAGGGCCGCCAGCGCGAAGGCATGGCGCTGGTGGACGCAGTCATCGCCGAGATGCGCAAAGCCGGCGCGATGTCGACCGTGGGCAGCATGCTGGCCGAGAAAAGCCATGCCCTCGAAGACGCCGGGCGCTGGCGCGAAGCGCTGGCCACGTCGCGCGAACGCGAGACGGTGATGCAGGAACTGGCGCTGAACGAGCGCAATAAGGCGATCTCGGCGCTGCAAGAGCAGTTCAAGGCGCGCGAGCGCGCCGCCCGGATCGACACGCTGCGGCAGGACAACGCCGCGAAGGACGCCGAACTGCGCCACCGCACCCTGCTGCAGACCGCCGCCTCGCTGGGAGCGGCGCTGGCGCTGTTCCTGGGCGCAGGGGTGCTGTGGTGGTACCGCCAGTCGGTGCGCACCGGACGCCGCCTGGCCGAATTGAACGAGGAACTGGCCTACCGCTCGGCCCACGATCCCCTGACCGGCCTGTTCAACCGCCGCTCGTTCCAGGACCGCATGCGCAGCCGCACCGGCGAAGCGGCGCCGCGCCTCGGTTCGGCCGACTGTTTTACCTTGCTCGATATCGACCACTTCAAGCGCATCAACGATGAACACGGCCATGCGGCGGGCGACGCCGTGCTGGTCGAGGTCGGCAAGCGGCTGCGCGCGGCGATGCGCGAGTCGGATATGGTGCTGCGCTGGGGCGGCGAGGTGTTTCTCGTGTACTCCCAGGGCGTGAGCCAGGAACAGCGACCGCAGCTGGTGCAACGCATCCTGGACGCGATCGCGGCGACGCCGGTCGTGCTGGACGACGGCGCCGAGATTGCAATCAGCGCCACCGCCGGCGCGGTGTCGCTGCCATTCGCACCCGAGGCCGGCGAACAAGAGGAAGCAGCCATTCAGCCGGACTGGGAGCAGGCGATCGCGCTGGCGGATCGTGCGCTGTACAAGGGCAAGGAAGCGGGACGCAATCGCGGTTATATCGTGGCCGGATTGCGGCGGCCCGAGGGTGCTCTGGAGCTGGATCTGGTACTGCCCGGCACCCCGGCCTGATCAGGAATCGGGGCGGCGCGCATGATGGTTGAACGCGTGGACGGCGTCGCCGTCCGCGCCGTCCGCACATCGCCGTCGATACGTCCTTAAAGCGAACGCAGCAGATTGCGGCGGGCGATGATCGCCGCGACGGTCTGCAGCAGGGTCGCCGGCGTCACCGGCTTGGCCAGGTAGTCGTCGAAGCCGGCCTCGAGCGCGCGCTGCTGGTCTTCGCGGCGCGAAAATGCAGTGAGCGCGATGGCGGGCACGCCGGCCACCTCGCGATCCGGCATGGCGCGCACGCGGCGGATCAGCTCGAAGCCATCGACCAGCGGCATGCTGATATCGCTGATGACCAGGTCGGGCCGGCGCAGCGCGACCAGGCGCAGCGCCTCGCCCGCGCTGGTCGCGGTGAGGATGGTGGCGTCGCTGGCGGCCAGCACCTGCTGCACCAGTTCCAGTGAATCGAGCTCATCGTCGATCACCAGCACCGTCATATGGGCCAGCTCGGGCGGCGCCAGCGTGAGCCCGGCGGCGGGCTCGGGCCGCTGCGCCGGCAGCGCACCGGGGCCGGCCAGCGGCAGGTGCAGGGTGAAGGTGGCGCCATGGCCCGCACCGCCGCTGGCGACACTGATCGTACCGCCCTGCAGCTCGACCAGCTGGCGTGCGATCGCCAGGCCCAGGCCAAGTCCGCCATGCCGGCGCGCCGACGAGGAATCGCCCTGGCGGAAACGATCGAACACATAAGGCAGAAATGCGGGCGCGATACCGGCGCCGGTGTCGGTCACGTCGACCGTCACCGACCTGTCGCCACCCTCGTCCGCCGTGCCTTCGGTGCGCAGATTGACAGTGACCGTGCCGCCCGGCTCGGTGAACTTGACGGCGTTCGACAGCAGGTTCGACATCACTTGCTGCATGCGCGCCATGTCGCCGCACACCGGACCAGCGCCGTGGTCGATGCTGGCGTTGAGGCCGACGCTGCGCGCCAGCGCCGCCGGCCGCGCCGTCTCGAGCGCGGCGTTGACGAAATCCTGCGGCTGGATCGGCACCGCGTCGATCCGTACCTTGCCCGCCAGCAGGCGACTCATATCGAGCATGTCCTCGATCAGCTGCGACTGGGCGCGCGCATTGCGCTCGATGGTTTCCAGGCCGCGACGCAGCATGGGGCCGTCGCGCTGCCCCTGCAACAGCAGTTGGGACCAACCCAGCATGGCGTTGAGCGGCGTGCGCAGCTCATGTGACAGCGTAGCCAGGAATTCATCCTTCATCTGGCTCACGTTCTCGGCTTCGAGGCGCGCCTGCTGCTCGGCGAGGTACAGTTGCTGGCGTTCGGCCGCGGCGGCCAGCGACTCGGCGATCGTGCGGTTGCGCGATTCCAGCCGCGCATCGAAGATGGTGGCCAGCAGCGCGATGCTGAGCAGGGCGACGGTGGCCACCGTGACCAGGGCCGCCAGGTAGTCCTGGTCGACGCCGCCGGGCGCCGCGCGGCAGATGCTGCCAGCCTCGAAGTGGGCGGCGGCCATGCCGGTATAGTGCATGCCGGCGATCGCGCCGCCCATGATGACGCTGGCCGCGACCTGCACCACGCGCCGCGCGCGGCCATCCTGTTGCAGGCGCAGGCCGATCTGCAGCGCCAGCGCCGAGGCCAGGATCGCGATCGCGACCGACAGCGCGAACAACCATGGGGTATAGGTGATGGCCGGATCCATGCGCATGCCGGCCATGCCGGTGTAGTGCATCGCGTTGATGCCCAGGCCCATCAGCACGGCGCTCCAGGCCAGCTGGCGGCGCCGGAACTCGCGGTGCCGCACATGCCACAGCGCGAGACCGGAGGCGATCACGGGCAGCAGCCAGGAAGCGAAGGTGATCAGGCGATCGTAGCCGATTGGCATGGGCAGGCGGAAGGCCAGCATGCCGATGAAGTGCATGGCCCAGATGCCGCTGCCCATCGCCAGCGCGCCGCCGGCGATCCAGAAGTAAGGGGCGCGGCCCTGTGCCTGGCGTACCCGCATCGCCAGGCTGAGGGCCGTGTACGAGGCGAGGATGGCCACCAGGATCGAGACGAAGACCAGCAAGGGTTCGTAATGCCCGTTCACCATGGGTTCCTTGTTCTTATCGTGTTATCGCAAGCACCCGTCGATCGCGCCCCACCCGCACCGCCCGCATATGGGATGCCTGTCGAAGCCAGTGTACACGACCTGCACCGCCGGCACGGCCGATATCGGGTAGGCTTGTGCCGACCCGTTCGCCCACGCCTTTCGAGGAACTTCGCCTTGTCCGACCACCACCCAGAGCGCATATCCACGCCGCATGCCGACGGCGAAAATCCGGCCCCCGCGCCAGTTCGCCGCGCCCTGCTGCAAGGCGCCGCCGGGCTGGCCGGCCTGTCGCTGGCGCCCGGCCTGGCCCTGCCGGCACGCGCGCAGCGCCCCCTGCCGAAGGTCCCGTATGTCGCGACGCCGCAGGACATCGTCGAGCACATGCTGTCGATGGCGAAGGTCGGGCGGCAAGATGTGGTGTACGACCTCGGCTGCGGCGACGGCCGCATCGTGATCGCGGCTGCCCGCCAGCGCGGTGCACGTGGCGTGGGCATCGACCTCGATCCCGCACGCATCCGCGAGGCCGACGCCAACGCGCGGCTGGCCGGCGTGCAGGATCGCGTGCGCTTTCGCCAGGCCGATTTGTTCCAGACCGACTTCAGCCCGGCCACCGTGGTCATGCTGTACCTGCTGTTCGAGGTCAACCTGCAACTGATGCCGCGCCTGTGGCGCCAGTTGCGGATCGGCGCGCGCGTCGTGTCGCACGACTTTCACATGGGCGCCCAGTGGCCGCCGGAACAGATCGTGCGCGTGCGCGACAAGACCCTGTATGCGTGGACCATTACCCCGGCGCTGAAACAGGCGCTTGCAGGGCAGCCTTGACCAGCGCGAACTGGTGTTCCACCACCTCCCTGGCGTACTTCGAATCCTGCATGGCCGTATGCCAATGGGCGATGGCGCGCTGCAGCCGGTGGTCGCGCGCGGCGCCGATCCGCCGCACCAGGCCGGCGGCGATCAGGCCGAAACCGGTATCGGCGGTACGGATCACCATGGCTTTCACCAGGGCCGGGCGCGCGTCGTCGTTTGCTGGCGGCGGTGCGGCCGCCGGTGTGACCGCGGCCGGTGGCGTGACTTCCGGCGGTGGTGTGACTCCCGGCGGTGGTGTGAATGCGGCCGTTGGTGTGATTGCGGCCGCTGGTGTGATTGCGGCCGCTGGTGTGATTGCGGCCGTTGGTGTGATTGCGGCCGTTGGTGTGATTGCGGCCTGATCGCACCGCGATCACAGGCGCGATCGGCCGTGCGCCGCCAGGGCGTCGAGGATGCCAGACAGCTGCGCGGCCGGCCTCAGCGCCGCCGGCGTTCCGGCTGCCGTGTGCCCATCGAGCATGATTGGCATGCTGCGCGGCGCGCGCCGAGCCCGGCGGCGCTGGGCGACCTCGAGGCGCCCTTGCGCCGTGCTGGCATGGACGACATTGGCAAGCGCAGACATGGTGGGGGAAGGATCGGCGAGCATCGGCTTCACGGAACTGGCAATCGCCTGATTCTATGAAGCAATTATTACAGCGATCTGTCAACACCAGGGAGACGGCAGGAAGGGGGACTGGAATGCGACACGCCCGCGATGTGCGGGCGTGTCGAAGAATCCTGTTGGTGGGAAGTGCAAGTTTCGAACTTGCGACCCCTGCAGTGTGAATGCAGTGCTCTACCCCTGAGCTAACCTCCCAACGAGGCCGTATTATGCCATAGCGTGTTGATTATTCCAAATGGCAATTAACCAACTCCTTGCTGCACAAACCATGGCCGAAGCCACGCCAGGTCGCAGCGCCTATCGCGCGCCCAAAAACAAAAGGGCCAGCATTGCTGCTGGCCTTTTGAATTCTGGTGGGAAGTGCAAGTTTCGAACTTGCGACCCCTGCAGTGTGAATGCAGTGCTCTACCCCTGAGCTAACCTCCCGAAGCGAGGCATATTATGGCACAGAATCACTGTGCCGTCATCCCTGTGGAGAATAATTCCTCCAGACGCAGCTGCCTTTCACGTTCTTGTCGAGGCCGACCAGTACCTCGTCGTGCGCCGCGAGTTCTTCGAGGCTGGCGGCGACCACGATGATCTCGCCCAGCGGCACCACGTCGAGCGCGTCGCCAAGGTTCGAGGTCTCGACTTCGACATCCATCGTCAACGAGTTCTGGCCGCGCGTCATGGCCAGGTAGACGTCGGCCAGCAGCTCCGAGTCGAGCAGTGCACCGTGCAGCTTGCGGTGCGCGTTCGAGATTTCGTAGCGGTCGCACAGCGCGTCCAGCGAATTGCGCTTGCCCGGATGAAGTTCCTTGGCATGCACCAGGGTGTCGATCACGCCGTTGCAGTGCTCGACGAAAGGAGGCAGGCCGATGCGGGTGAATTCGTGGTTCAGGAAGCCCAGGTCGAACGGCGCGTTATGGATGATGATCTCGGCCCCCTGCACGAAATCGCGCAATTGCTCGGCGATCTCGTGGAATTTCGGCTTGTCGCTCAAGAACTCGGTGGTCAGGCCGTGGACCGCCAGCGCCGCCTCGTCCGAATCGCGCTCGGGATTGATATAGCAATGGAAGTTGTTGCCGGTGAGCTTACGGTTGAAGATTTCGACGCAGCCGACCTCGATGACGCGGTCGCCCGTGCGAGGATTCAGGCCGGTGGTTTCGGTGTCGAGGACGATCTGGCGCATGGCGTTCTACTGATTGAGATGAAACTGGATTGAAGCGGACCGCAGTATAGCAAAGCCCGCCCTTGCCGTTTGGGATGAAACGATCAGCGCCGCACCGACGCCGCGCCGCGATTGGCCAGCACGTCGGCCCGCTCGTTGCCCGGGTGGCCGTTGTGGCCGCGCACCCAGCGCCATTCGACCGCATGCTGCTGCTGGGCCAGGTCGAGCGCCTTCCACAGGTCGTCGTTCTTGACCGGCTCCCTGGCCGCCGTCTTCCAGCCGCGTGCCTTCCAGCCGTGGATCCATTCGGAGATCCCCTTTTGCACGTACTGGCTGTCCGTATGCAGCACGACCTTGCAGGGACGGTTCAGGACGCCCAGCGCCTCGATCACGGCGCGCAATTCCATCCGGTTGTTGGTGGTGTTCGGCTCGCCGCCGAAGATTTCTTTTTCGTGGCCGTTCGAGACCAGGAGCGCGCCCCAGCCGCCGGTGCCGGGATTGCCCTTGCAGGCGCCGTCGGTAAAGATCTCGACTTGCGTCGCGCCTGCTTCATTCGTGTGTTGTTCGCTCATTCCTGTTCGCTGCCGGCACTGCCGCCGGCCGCTTGCTCGCTTTCTTGTTCCATGCGGGACCGATGATGTGCATGCCCTTGACCCGCTTGATCGCATGCACCACGTAAACCGCGCCGAGGTACGGCCACCAGCGTGCGCCCGCCGATTCCATCATCGTGAAGCGGGAGAGCCAGTGGGCCGTGCGGCACGGCGGGGCGTAGCAGCCGAAATGGCTGCGTGTCACGCCCAGGTTCAGCAATTTTAGCCAGTCTTTCAGACGCGGCAAAGAAATGAATTCGCCGGACTCGGGCAAGTAGTCGCTGCGCGTCACGCGCCGCACGCCCTGGCGCATGCCCCACAGGCTGGCCGGATTGAAGCCGCAGATGATCAGCTGCCCTTCCGGAATCAAGACCCGTTCGACCTCGCGCAAGACCTGGTGCGGCTCCAGAGCGAACTCGAGCACGTGCGGCAGCACCACCAGGTCGATGCTGCTGGTGGCGAACGGCAGCTCCTCGAAGTCGACCGCGACCGCGATCTGCTTGCCGCCGGCCGCGAAGGCGAGTTCGTCGGCGTGCGAGGTGCGCGTCGCCGCCTGCCATTTATGGGGCATCCGGCTGGCCGCCAGCGCATCGAGCTGGGGCACGCCGATCTGCAGCGCGTTGAAGCCGAAGATATCCACCGTGAGCTCATCCAGGCAAGCCTGCTCGAACGCGCGCACGTAGGCGCCCGCCGGCGATTGCAGCCAGTTGTCGAGCGCTATAATGGATTTTTCGGATGCGCTATCCATGCCACCTCTTTGACCCACGGTTCACCATGACGACTCCTCTGCGCGAACACCTTGCGGTATTGACGCTCCCAGCCTTTAAAGACAATTACCTCTGGCTCATTCACGACGGCAGCAACGCGGCCATCGTGGACCCTGGCGAAGCCGCGCCGGTACAGGCCGCCCTCGCCGCGCACAAGCTGCGCCTGACCGCCATTCTACTCACCCATCATCATGCTGACCATATCGGGGGTGTGCCGCGCCTGCTGGAAGACTGGAACGTGCCCGTCTTCGGGCCGCGCAACGACGGTATTGCACTGGTAACGCATCCGCTTGGCCAGGGCGAGCGCGTCGCGGTGCCGGGGCTGGATTTGGCGCTCGACGTGCTCGACGTGCCAGGACATACGCTGGGGCATATCGCCTATGTGCGGCGCGACACCGGCGCCGATTGGCTGTTCTGCGGCGATACGCTGTTCGGCGCAGGCTGCGGGCGCCTGTTCGAAGGGACGCCGCGGCAGATGATGGCGTCGCTGGCGCAGCTGGCAGCCCTGCCGGACGGGACGCTGGTGTATTGCGCGCACGAGTACACGATGTCGAACCTGCGCTTTGCGCAGGCGGTCGAGCCGGGCAATGCGGCGCTGGAAGCCCGCGTCGAAGCCGATGGTGCGAAGCGCGCGGCCGGGGAGCCGACGATCCCGTCGACGCTAGCGGTCGAGAAGGCGACCAATCCCTTCCTGCGCCATGGCGCACCGCGCATCGTGCAGAGCCTGGTCGAAGCCGGCCGGCTTCAGCCGGGCGCGACCATGGTCGAGACGTTCGCAGCGCTGCGCGAATGGAAGAATACGTTTTGAGATGACGCCAGACCCGTGGGCGGGCGGCCCCGCCCGCCCCGCGTCATTGCCATCCTCGACCTGTTCGCGCGATACGGACCACGTGCGGGCGGTGCCTCATCGCAGGGACGTAGCCGGGCGCGCCGGTATGGGTGGATCGTCATGCGACTGCGGCCCTGCAATGCCGGGCGGACGGCTCGCCGCCCACCCGTCGATCATGCGCGGCGAATTCAGCCCGGCCCGAGATCAGATCTCTTCATACAGCGGCAACGTCAGGAACTCGGCGAATTCGTCCGACGTCGACATCTCTTCGAAAATGACGGCCGCACGCTCGTAGCTCGCGTGCGTTCCATCCGCCGCCACCTGCTTGACCTGCTCCAGCTCTTCAGGAATCATCTGCCGCACCATGCCGGCCGTGACCTTGCGACCATCTTCCAATACCCCTTTCGGTGACCGGATCCACTGCCACACCTGCGAGCGGCTGATCTCGGCCGTCGCCGCATCTTCCATCAGGTTGTGGATCGGCACGCAGCCATTGCCCGCCAGCCAGGCGCCAAGGTAATGGATGCCGACATTGATGTTGTAGCGCAAGCCCGCCTCGGTGATCGGCGTTTCGGGCTTGAAGTCGAGCAGTTGCGCCGCCGTCACCTCGACGTCCGGACGCTGCTTCTCGAACTGGTTCGGTTGGTCGCCCAGGACCTTGGTGAATTCTTCCATCGCCAGAGCAACGAGGCCCGGATGCGCGACCCAGCCGCCGTCATAGCCGTCAGTCGCATCGCGCGCCTTGTCGGTGCGCACGCCGCCCATCGCGATCTCGTTTTTCTCGGGATCGTTCTTGATCGGGATCAGCGCCGCCATGCCGCCGATGGCCGGCGCGCCGCGCTTGTGGCAAGTCTTGAGTAGCAGCAGCGCGTAGGCGCGCATGAAGGGCGCCGTCATCGTCACCTTGGCGCGGTCGGCCAGGCAAAAGTCGGTGTCGTGCTTGAACTTCTTGATGCACGAGAAGATGTAATCCCAGCGCCCGGCATTCAGGCCCGCGCTGTGCTCACGCAGCTCGTACAGGATCTCGTCCATCTCGAAGGCGGCCAGGATGGTCTCGATCAGCACCGTGGCCTTGATCGTGCCCTGCGGCAGGCCGAGTTCGTCCTGGGTCATGACGAAGATGTCGTTCCACAGCCGCGCCTCGAGGTGCGATTCCAGCTTCGGCAGATAGAAATACGGCCCGGCGCCGCGCGCCAGCAGTTCCTTCGCGTTATGGACCATGAACAGCGCGAAATCGAAGATCCCGCCCGACACGCGCTGCCCGTCGACCAGCACGTGTTTCTCGTCCAGGTGCCAGCCGCGCGGGCGCACGAGCAGGGTGGCGACCTGTTCGTTCAGTTTATAGGACTTGCCGTTCTGTTCCAGCGATATGGTCTTGCGGATCGCATCGAACAGATTGATCTGGCCCTGGATCTGATTATCCCAATTCGGGGTATTCGAATCCTCGAAGTCGGTCATATAACTGTCGGCGCCGGAATTGAGTGCATTGATCACCATCTTGCGCTCGACCGGGCCGGTGATTTCCACGCGCCGGCAGGCCAGGGCCGGCGGAATCGGCGCGATGCGCCAGTCACCGTCACGGATGGCCGCGGTCTGCGGCAGGAAGTCCGGGCGCTCGCCGGCGTCGAGCCTGCGTGCCCGCTCGGCGCGCGCGGCCAACAGTTCCTGGCGCCGCGGCGCGAAGGCGCGCGACAGCTTCGCCACGAGTTCGAGCGCTTGCGGCACCAGGATGTGTTCGTAGCCGGGCTTGAATTCGCCCTTGATTTCCATGCCTGCGGGGATGGTGATGGACATAGCGACTCCTGAGTTTGATGAGAAATCCGTGCGACGCGCAGCCGGCGCGAACCGACCGCGCGCGCCTTGGCGTTTGCCTTTCCATCAAGTATATTCACTTGAATAGCGCTAAACCATACAAATTCTCACATCATCCGTGTGTTTTTGTATCAAATAGAAAGCAGAAACGGCGAGAAGCATGGGCAAATTCACCCAGATGGCGACCTTTGTCGAGGTGGTGGCGCGCGGCAGCCTGTCCGCGGCGGCGCGCGCCGAGGGGATCGCGCCGGCCATGATCGGCCGCCGGCTCGACGCCCTCGAAGCGCGGCTCGGGGTCAAGCTGCTGCAACGCACGACGCGCCGGCTGGTCCTGACCGACGAGGGGGTGGCCTTCCTGGAGGATTGCCAGCGCATCCTGGATGAAGTGAACGACGCCGAGTCGGCCATCTCCGAACACACCATGCGCGCCTCGGGGCACCTGACAGTGTCGGCCCCGGCCGGTTTCGGGCGTCAGCACGTGGCGCCGCTGCTGCCCTCCTTCCTGGCCGAGCACCGTGACGTGACCATCGACCTCAACCTGAGCGACCGCGTGATCGACCTGGTGGCCGAAGGCGTGGACGTGGCGATCCGCATCGCCAGCCTGGACGACTCGAGCCTGGTCGGCGTCAAGCTGGCCGACAACCGGCGCGTGGTAGTGGCGTCCCCCGCCTACCTCAAGCGCCACGGCTGGCCGCGCGAGCTGGCCGACCTGGCGCGTCATAACTGCCTGCCGATCAGCAGCGAAGGCAGCCAGCGCGGCTGGACGTTCTTGAACGACGGCAAGCCGGTCACCATGAAAGTGAGCGGCAATATGGTGTGCAACGACGGCGCCGTGCTGCATGCCTGGGCGCTGGCCGGCAAGGGCCTGGCCTGGCGTTCGATGTGGGAAGTCGGCGAGCAGATCGCCAGCGGCAAGCTCTGTACCGTACTGGATGAATTCACGGCGCCCGGCAACGACATCCATGCCGTTTTCGCGCAGCGGCGCCACCTGCCCCTGCGCATCCGCGCCTTCGTGGACTTCCTGCGGCGCAGCTACGCCGCCCCCGACTATTGGCGCAATCCCTGACCGTGAGCTTCCGGGCTGGGCCGTGGGGGCAAAAAAAATCCCCGGCAATTCCGGGGATTTTTTGTCTCGTAACGCCTTTAGGCTATTACAGAGGCTGGATGTTCGAGGCTTGCTTGCCCTTAGGGCCGGTGGTCACGTCGAACGAAACGCGCTGGTTCTCCTGCAGCGACTTGAAGCCGGTGCTCTGGATAGCCGAGAAGTGCGCGAACAGATCTTCGCCGCCTTCATCAGGGGTGATGAAGCCGAAGCCCTTCGAGTCATTGAACCATTTAACGATGCCAGTTGCCATTACAATTTCCTATTTCGGTTAGTTGGGCTTGCGCCCGTTTCAGATCGTTTGAAGAAGCAAGAAAGAAATGACAGACAGACTGCACTACTACCTCGAACCCAACGATCCCGTATTATACCGAATAAAACCGCTTTGTACCCCTATTCGTTAAATAAAAAACCGCCAGACCACAACGATTCTAAAAATCAATAAATACAGGGTGCGGGTCTTTTCACGGTACGAGGGAAAATATAGGCGCAAGGCCGGCGCAAATGTTTGCGATAAATCAAATTACGCTCTACCAGAAGCTTGCGCATGCGGCTTGCGTATGACCGCGCCAGCACCGGCGCCCCCCGTTGCGCTACCTGTTCAGGTAAGCGATTTTGGATCGCGGCGCGCGACCCGGATATATTCGTCGAGCTCCGCGCGCCAGGCCTGCCATTCTGTGGCGGAGACCACATCGAAGGCCCGCAATACGCGCAAGCGTTGCTCGAGCAAGCGCGCATGGTGGCCCAGGCCACGGAAACCGAAGGTCGCCGCCGAGCCGGCCAGCGTGTGCAGCATGGCCTGCAATTCGCTCGCCGCCGGCACGACGTCGAAGCCCGGCGTGCCGGCGCTGCCCAGATCATGCGACAGCGCCGCCAAACGCTCGAGCGTGGTCGGCAGCCTGGCCGCGAACTTCTCGTTGAGTTCAGCCAGGCGCGCGAAGAACTGCTGGTCGGCCTGCTGCACGGTTGCCATCGTCATGCCTACTTGGTGCCAAAGATGCGGTCGCCCGCATCGCCCAGCCCCGGGATGATGTAGGCGTCCTGGTCCAGGTGCGAGTCGAGCGAAGCCACGAACAGCTTGACGTGGGGATGCGCATCCTGGAACACCTGCACGCCTTCGGGGGCCGCCACCAGCGCCAGGAACAGGATCTGGTCGTCCGGCACGCCGCGCTTCTTGAGCACGTCGATCGCGTGCACGGCCGAGTTGCCGGTGGCAACCATTGGGTCACACAGAATGAAGGTGCGCTCGATCGTGTCGGGCAGGCGCACCATGTATTCGACCGGCTCGTGGGTTGCCGGATCGCGAAACACGCCGATATGACCCACGCGCGCCGACGGCACCAGTTCCAGCAAGCCATCGCTCATGCCGATGCCGGCGCGCAGGATCGGCACCACCGCCAGCTTCTTGCCGGCAATCACGGGCGCATCGATCGTCACGAGTGGCGTGCGGATCGAGCGCGTGGTCAGCGGCAGGTCGCGCGTTATCTCGTACCCCATCAGCAGCGTGATCTCGCGCAGCAGCTCGCGGAAGGTGCGCGTCGATGTATCGTGCTCGCGCATATGCGACAGCTTGTGCTGGATCAGCGGGTGGTTCAGGATGTACAGGTTCGGGAAGCGCGGATCTTGTTTCATGGCGGGGTGTCAGTCTGATTCCAGTTAAAGCATGCAAGCCGGCATTATCCCAGCCATGCGGCCGTTTGTCCCGGTTTGCGCAAGAAATAATTGGCCTTCATGACAACGGCAAGGCGCGTGCCAGGATCGCCCCGCAATCGACATCCGCCGGCAACCGCCCGTAGGCGCCGCCTACCGGCTGGACGATGCGCGAGCGCAGGAAAGCTTCGCCCACGTACGGCGGAGCATGGCGCAGCAGCAGGGCTGCCTGCAGCGTCACGACGATCTGCTCGGCCAGCAGGCGCGCGCCCGACTCATCCTGCACCCGCTCCGCCAGGCCGTCCAGCAGCGCCGCGACGTGCGCGCCGAAGCGCGCGTCGCGTTCCACCGCCTGCGCCAGCTCGGCCGCCAGCACCGCGCGCGCCGCGTCGGGCGACTTGCCGAGCGCACGCAGCAGGTCGAGGCACATGATATTGCCCGACCCCTCCCAGATCGAGTTGACCGGCAATTCGCGGTATAGCCGCGCCAGCGGGCCGTCCTCGACATAGCCGTTGCCGCCCATGACTTCCATCGCCTCGGCGCCAAAGCCGGGGCCACGCTTGCAGATCCAGTACTTGCCGGCCGCCGTCAGGATGCGTCCCAGCAGCGCCTGCGCCGGGTCGTCGCCTTCGTCGAAACAGCGCGCCAGGCGCAGGGCGAAGGCGGTGGCGGCCTCGGATTCCAGCGCCAGGTCGGCCAGCACATTGCCCATCAGCGGCTGCTCGGCCAGCGGCCGGCCGAAGGCCATGCGCCCGCGCGCATGGTGCAGCGCATGGCACAGGGCGGCGCGCATGATGCCGGCGCTGCCCAGCACGCAGTCGAGCCGGGTATGGCTGCCCATCTCGAGGATGGTCGGGATGCCGCGCCCCGGTTCGCCGACCATCCAGCCGAGCGCGCCGCAGAACTCGACCTCCGCCGAGGCGTTCGAGCGGTTGCCCAGCTTGTCCTTCAGGCGCTGCACGCGCACCGCGTTGCGCCGGCCGTCGGCCAGGAAGCGCGGCACCAGGAAGCAGCCCAGGCCACCCCCGGCATCGCCCTCGCAGCGGGCCAGCACCAGATGGGCGTCGGCCTGCGGCACCGAATAAAACCATTTGTGGCCGACGATGCGCCAGGCGCCCTCGCCCGCCTCCCCTCCGGCGCCGACCGGCAGCAAGCTGGCGTGCGTGGTGTTGGCGCGCACGTCGGACCCACCCTGCTTCTCGGTCATGCCCATGCCGACCAGGGCGCCACGTTTCCGCGCCAGCGGCAGCGGCCGCGGATCGTAGTCGCGCGACAGGATCTTCGGCAGCCACTGCGCGGCCAGCGCGGGCGCCCGGCGCAGCGCCGGCACCGCGGCATACGTCATGGTCAGCGGGCACTGGACGCCGTTCTCGGCCTGGCCGATCAGCAGATACTGGGCCGCGCGCGCCACCTGGGCGCCGGGGCGCGGCTCGCTCCATGGCGCGGCATGGGCGCCGGCGCCGATCATGATACCCATCAGGTCATGCCAGGCCGGATGGAATTCGGGCTCGTCGGTCCGGCGTCCGGCACGGTCGTAAGATGCCAGCGCCGGGCCGTGGGCGTTGGCCAGGCGCGCCAGTTCCTGGACCTCGCCGCTTCCGAGCCGCTCGCCGAATGCAAGCAGTTGCGGCGCGGCCCAGCCGCCACCCTCGCGCAACAACGCCTCCTGCAGCGCCGGATCGCAGGCGAACAGGTTCACGTCCGTGAAAGGCAAGGCCTGGTTCACGATCTCGTGGGTGTCGAATCCGTCCATGGTGGCTCCTCTAAGCACAACTGCTTATTGTAAAATGTTGCACTACGGCACCACAATCGCACTATCTTATGTCCCTACGATCAAGAATAAGCGACAATGCCTGCTGACACACTTGCCCGTACGACAAGCAGGTTAGCGCCAACAAGCTTGTCCGGCAAGCAGGGTGAGCGCGCGTAAGCGATCGCAAAATCGTCCACGCTTGTGCTTTCTAATGCTTTACGGAATTTTTCAGTGATACAGTCGCCACTGGTTTGGTAGACTTGCACCGAATCACATGTGACATTGGCATGACGCGTACTTGCCGCAACAAGAAAGCTCCTAAACAACATGCACACCTGTTCTTCAGCCGTGCCCCCATCGCAGCCGGCCGCCGCGCCCACGCTGCCTGCGGCGCTGCTTGACGGCTTGCTGGAGACGGCCGGTGATGCCGTGTTCCGCGTCACGCCTGACGGCGCGATCCACGCGGCCGGCACGCGCGCGCAGCACCTGTGCGGCTTCGAGCCGGGCTGCTCTCTGGTGTCGCTGGTGCACGAGATCGACCAGCCGGCGCTGCGCGATGCACTGGCCGGCGCCGCCGCCGGCGACGAGGCGGTGCTGGTCGAGACGCGCTTTCACTCGGGCGAGCGCGACATCTGGTTCGAGCTGCGGATTGCGCGCCTGGCCACCGGCGACGAGGCGCCGCTGCTGGTCATCGGGCGCGATATGTCGATCCAGCACGCAACCGAGGAGCGGCTACGCCATATGGCGACCCACGACGCCCTCACCGAACTGCCCAACCGGGTGCTGCTGTCGGACCGGATCCGGATGGTGATCGCCAATGCGCGCAGATCGGGCCACGGCTTCGCCGTCGCCGCCATCGGCATCGACGGTTTCAAGAAGGTCAACGACGGCCTGGGCCACCCGCTGGGCGACACCGTGCTGCAGATGGCCGCCGCTCGCCTGCGTCGCACGCTGCGCGACAGCGACACCCTGGCCCGGGTCGGCGGCGACGAATTCGTCGCGGTGCTCCCAGGGACGTTCAGCGAAGCCCAGATCAAGCTCGTCACCGGACGCCTGTTGGCCACCATGCAGTCGCCGTTCGAAGCCGGCGGCCACACGATCTATCTCGGCGCCTCGATCGGTGTTGCCGTCCACCCCGACCACGTTGAAGACGAGGTACGCCTGGTGACGCTGGCCGACGCCGCGCTGTCGCGCGCCAAGGAAACCGGCAAGGGCCGCGCCGTCGTCTACAGCCCCAGCGACCAGGGCCCGCCCGAGCACGACATCTCGCTCGAGGCGGCCATGTTCGCGGCCATCCGCGAAGGCGAATTCCTGTTGTATTACCAGCCGATCGTCAACGCCCGCAGCCGCATCATCGAAGGCTTCGAGACCCTCATGCGCTGGAAGCACCCGACGCTGGGCATGGTGCCGCCGGCGCGCTTCATCCCGATCGCCGAGAACAACGGCCTGATCAACCTGCTGGGCGCCTGGGCCCTGAAGGCGGCCTGCATGCAGATCCGCCAGTTCCAGGAAGTGGCCGGGCGCGAACTGTATATCTCGGTCAACATCAGCCCACGCCAGTTCCGCAGCGATCTGTTCCTGACGGTGCTGGACGACGCACTGGCGCTGTCCGGCCTCGACGGCCGCCAGCTGGTGCTCGAGATCACCGAGGGCACCTTGATGGTCGATCCGGCGCATGCCGAGAACATCCTGGCCCACATGGCCGAGCGCCATGCGCGCATCGCGATCGACGACTTCGGCACCGGCTACTCGTCGCTGGCCTACCTCAAGCGCTTCCCGATCTCGGTGCTCAAGATCGACCGCGCTTTCGTGAAGGATTTGCCGGGCTCGAACAAGGATGCGGCCATCTGCAACGCAATCCTCGACCTCGCCGGGCACCTGAGCCTGTCGGTCGTGGCCGAGGGCGTCGAGACCGAGGAACAGCTGGCCTGGCTCGATGACCAGGGCTGCCATTACGTGCAGGGCTACCTGACGGGCAAACCGATGCCGGCCAACGTGGCCGTCACGGCGCTCAAGGAAAATCTCTACGCCGCGCTTTTGCCGGCCGCAGGCAAATCATGACCACACACGCCACCACCCCGCGCACGGCGAAGTCGCAAGCCACCCTCGCCCTGCTGTGGGAGCGCATCCGGCGCCAGGGCGACATGCCGGGGTTCACCAAGGCGATCAATGCCATCCTCGCCTCGATGCGCGGCGAGGACGAACGCGATTTCTCGATGACGCAGACGGTGCTGTCCGATCCGGTGCTCACCCAGAAGGTGCTCCGTCTGGCCAACAGCAGCATGTATTCGGCGTTCGGCCAGCACGTCGACACCATCTCCAAGGCGGTGCTGGTGCTGGGCACCGAATCGATCGGCCATCTGGCGCTGGGCCTCAAGCTGATCGAGGAACTGAGCCGGAGCACGCCCGACACCGAAGTCGCGCACATTGAAATGGAAAAGGCGGTGCTGGCCGGGATGGTGGCGCAGCAGCTCGCGGCCGGCGCCGGCTCGCGCGACCCCGAAGAAGCGGTAGTCTGCTCGATCCTCCACTCGCTGGGCCGCATGATGCTGACTTTCTACATGCCGGAACGCTGGGCGAAGATGCGCGAACTGGCCGGCGAAGGCCGCGAAGAAGACGCGGCGCTGGACGTACTGGGGTTGTCGCTGGAAGCATTGGGACGGGCCACGGCCGCCCACTGGGGGCTGCCGGACAACCTGGTGGCCGGCATGCGGCGGGTGGAGCCGGGCGAGCGCTTCGACGGCTTCGCGCATGAAGACTGGCTGGCGGCGCTGGGCAGCATGTCGACCCAGGTCGCCGACGCCCTGTGGGCGGACGACGCGGCCGGCGCCGCCCGGGTCGCGGTCCTGGCCGAGCATTTCGCGCCAATGCTGGGCTTGCCGCCGGGCGACATCCTGGCCTCGATCGACAAGGCCAAGATGGAAGCGACATCCGACCTGTCGATCGCGCCGCTGTCCAAGCCGCAGGAAAAGCGCGCGCAGCAGGCGGCGGCCACCCGCAAGCGCATCGCCGGCAACAAGATTTTGATGCGCGGCGTGGCCGATATGCGCGACGCCGGACCGAACGCCACCGCCGGCCAGATGATCTCGATGGCGCTCGAGTCCATGCACAAGGGGTTGTCGTTTACACGCTCGTTCGCTTTTCTGCGCAACCGGCGCGAAGGCCGCTATTCGGCGCGCCTGGGGCTGGGCGACGACGTCAAGGCGCTGCTGCCGAACCTGGTGTTCGATGATGCCTATGAGCCGAACGTGTTCCACGCCGCGCTCGGGAGCGATCGCGTGATCTTCATCGAGAACGCCCGCGACAGCAAGTTCGCGACCAAGCTGCCGGGATGGTGGAAGGGCACGCTGGCCGAGGCGCGCTGCTTCGTCGTGATCCCCCTGTCAGCGCACGGACAGCCGGCTGGCTTCATCTATGGCGACTGGGACGGCACCTTCCCGCAGGTGATCCTGAGCCAGACCGAGTTTTCGCTGTTGAACGACTTGCGTGCGCTGGTGGTGCGCACGGTCGAAAAGCGGCATCCGATGGAAGCGACCGTGACGCGGGCTTGAACCTGCGGCGCCGGTCGTCCGCTGCACCACGCACATCGTTTCCTGCGCTGGCCCCGCGCGTGCCCCCCGCCCTTGCCGGGGCCGGCGATTGCCATTGGCCGCAGCGTTATTTCAGCTTTGGCGTACGAACCTGCACGTCGCCGCACTGCGCGCGGTGCATCAGCGCGTGGTCGATCAACACCAGCGCCAGCATCGCCTCGGCGATCGGCGTCGCGCGGATGCCCACGCACGGATCGTGGCGGCCGAAGGTCTCCACGGTCGCCGGATTGCCCTCCTTGTCGATCGAACGGCGCGGCACGCGGATCGACGACGTCGGCTTGATCGCCAGCGACACCGTGATGTCCTGCCCAGTCGAGATCCCCCCCAGCACCCCGCCCGCATGGTTGCCGACAAAACCCCCGGCGGTCAACTCGTCGCCGTGCTCCGAGCCGCGCTGCGCCACCGAGGCGAAGCCGGCGCCTATTTCAACGCCCTTCACGGCGTTAATCCCCATCATCGCATACGCGATGTCGGCGTCGAGCTTGTCGTAGATCGGCTGGCCCCAGCCGACCGGCACGCCGGTCGCGACCACGTCGATGCGCGCGCCGATCGAGTCGCCATCGCGCCGCAGCTGGTCCATCGCTTCTTCCATGCGCTGCAGCAACGCCGCGTCGCCGGTGGCGGCGAAGAAGGGATTGGCGTGCACGTGCTCCCAGCCCGCGAACGGCACGTCGATATCGCCCAGCGCGCGCATATGACCCATGAATTCGGTACCGTATTTCTCGCGCAGCCACTTCTTGGCGACGGCGCCGGCGCCGACCACCGGTGCGGTCAGGCGCGCCGACGAACGGCCGCCGCCGCGGGGATCACGCACGCCGTATTTATGCCAGTAGGTGTAGTCGGCGTGGCCGGGGCGGAAGCTTTCGGCGATATTGCCGTAGTCCTTGCTGCGCTGGTCTTCGTTGCGGATCAGGAGGGCGATCGGGGTGCCGGTGGTGACGCCTTGGTACACGCCGGACAGGATCTCGACCCGGTCCGCTTCCTGGCGCTGGGTGACGTGGCGCGAGGTGCCGGGCTTGCGGCGGTCCAGCTCGGGCTGGATATCGGCCTCGCTCAGGGCCATGCCCGGCGGGCAGCCGTCGATGACGCAGCCGATCGCGGGGCCATGCGATTCGCCGAAGGTGGTGACGGAAAACAGCTTGCCAAATGTATTGCCGGACATGGGAATGAGATTTCGGATTGGACGAATTACCATTTTAACAGGCCATCTGGCAAGCAGAAACGGCCATTACCGCTTTGACTGGCGTAATTATGTTTCCGTAGAGATACATTGTGAGTAGACGAACCGGATCGGTCTCTTTCATCTTTACAATTGCATATATACTGAAGTGATCATGCCGAGCCAACCTGGAGACGTAGCACATGCCAGCATCGATTACGCCCTCAGGACCACTGAAGGATGACCGTGTCACCGACGACCTCGTCTTTGCCGACGAAGCTGCGGCCATCGCATCCCCGCGTCCCGCATGGCGGATCCTGGTCGTCGATGACGATGCCGATGTACACTCAACGACCACTTTTGCTCTCGGCAATGTCGAGATGCAGGGCCGCCCGCTGTCCTTCCTGCACGCCTATTCCGCCAACGAGGCCTTCGACCTGCTCGTGCGCGAAAAAGAGATCGCCGTCATCCTGCTCGACGTGGTGATGGAAAAGGCCGACGCCGGCCTGCGCCTGGTGCGCCGCATCCGCGACGAACTGGGCCTGCATGACGTGCGTATCATCCTGCGCACCGGCCAGCCCGGCTACGCGCCCGAGATGGAAGCGATCCGCGGCTACGACATCAACGATTACCGCACCAAGTCCGAACTGACCCGCACCAAGCTGTACACGACGGTGGCGGCCGCGATCCGCTCCTACCAGCAGATCCGTGCGCTGGAAGCCAACCGCCTCGGCATGGAGCACATCGTCGAAGCCTGCGCCGAACTGATGGCGTTGCACGGGGTGCGCGACGTGGCGCTCGGCATCCTCGGCCAGGCGGGCCGCCTGGTTGGCCAGCCGCCCGAGGGCGTGCTGTGCACGCGCGACGGCGGTCATGGCCGGCCGGATGCGCTGCGCGCCGTCGCCGCGGCCGGCGCTTGCCGCCACCTCGACGGCCGCGAACTGCACGGCCAGCTTGCGCTGGCCGCCGAGCGCACCCTGCTCACGCGCCAATGCGCGGCCGAGGACGGCCTGCTGAATATGTACTTGCCGGGCAAGGCGGGACGCGATTTCGTCGCCTGCATCCCCCTCGATCGGCCGGTCGACGAGGTCGAGCGGCGCCTGCTGAAGGTCTTCTGCGGCATGGTCGCGGTCTGCCTCGACAACTGCGAGCTGGTCAGCAGCCTGAACAAGTCTGCCTTCCATGATCCGCTGACCGGCCTGCCCAACCGCACCCGCGTGGTCGAGCTGATCGACGCCACGCTGGCCAGCCCGCGTCGGGAGCGCTCGGTACTGGCCCTGGTCGACCTCGACCATTTTGCCGAGACCAACGATGCCCTCGGTCACCATTTCGGCGACCTGCTGCTGGTCGCGGTCGGCCAGCGGTTGAAGTCGCGCCTGGCGCCGGACCTGGAGATCGGCCGCATCGGCGGCGACATCTTTTGCGTGCTGGGCGACACCGACGCGGTGCAGCCGGCCCAGGTGCAGGCCCTGTTTCGCGAATCGTTCCGGATCGACGGCCAGGACGTGCAGGTGTCCGCCACGCAAGGCCTGGTGCGCCTGCCGGAGCACGACGGCAGCGGCGCCGACGCCCTGAAGGACGCGGACATCGCGCTCAAGCGCGCCAAGTCACAGCAACGCGCCGGCCACTTCTATTTCTCGCGCAGCATGGGCGTCGAGATCCGCGAACGGGTGCGCATGATGCACGCGCTGCGCAGCGGCTTCCAGCGCGGCCAGCTGTTCCTGCATTATCAGCCGCAGGTCGACCTGGCCACCAACCGCCCGTTCGGCGCCGAGGCCCTGCTGCGCTGGCGCCAGGAAGACGGGCGCCTGGTGCCGCCCGACCGTTTCATCCCGATCGCCGAATACTCCGGGCTGATCGTCGAGATCGGCGAATGGGTGCTGCGCCAGGCCTGCGCGGAATTGATGCGCCTGCGCGCGGCCGGCCACCGCGACTTCACGATGTCGGTCAACGTGTCGCAGGTGCAGTTCCGGCATCCGCACTTCCTCGACATGCTGCGTCGCGCGCTGGAGGACACCGGCGCGCCGCCCGAGTTCATCGAGCTGGAAATCACGGAATCGATGGCGATGGAAGAACCGGCCCTGCTGGTCGAGAAGCTGGCCCAGGTCAAGCGTACCGGCGTGTCGATCGCGATCGACGATTTCGGGACCGGGTTCTCTTCGCTATCGCACTTGCAGCGGCTGCAGGTCGACCGACTCAAGATCGACCGCGCCTTCGTGTCCGAGATCACGGGGTCGGCGCGCGGCGGCAGCATCGCGCAGATGGTCGTGCAGCTGGGCCGCAACCTGGGCCTGTCGGTGATCGCCGAAGGTGTCGAGGACGAGCGCCAGGCGCAGATCCTGCGCCAGCTCGGCTGCCCGCTGGCGCAAGGCTTTCTGTATGCGCGGCCGTTGTCGCCGGAAGGGTTGCTGGCGTGGCTGGAGAACAATCCGGTCACGCACGCGGCGTGACCGGCGCCGCGACTGGCGGCGCAAGAAATACGCCGATTGACGTCGTTCCCGCGCAGGCGGAAACGACATGCATGCACCGCCGACTCAATCCGGCGCGTTCTGCTCCGCCGGCCAATCGCGGATATACGCCTTGAGCATGCGATTCTCGAAGCTCTGCGCCTCGAGCACCGCGCGCGCGACGTCGTAGAACGAGATCACGCCCAGCAGGGTGCGGGCATCCATCACCGGCAGGTAGCGCGCGTGCTTCTCGAGCATGATGCGGCGCACCTCGTTGACTTCGGTGTCCGGGGTCACGGTGATCGGGCTGTCGTCCATGTGGCGGCGCACGGTGCCGGAACCGACCGCGCCACCGTTCGCGTGCAGCGCCTTGAGCACTTCGCGGAAGGTCAGCATGCCGACCAGGTCGCCGTACTCCATTACCACCAGCGAGCCGATATCGTTCTCGGACATCGTGGTCACCGCGTCGACCAGCGGCTGGTCGGGCGTTACGGTGTACAGGATATTGCCCTTCACTTGCAGGATTTCCGAAACTTTCATGTTCGCCACCCCCGCTTCGTCAATATTGCTGATACTGGATAAATTTGTATAAGGCATAACACCGACTGTAGCCTATGCTCGCCAAAAAATCCAGCGTTGCGCCGCATCATGGTGCAAGTGTGCGAACAGATGGTGCAGCGCAGATTGCGCAATAGGCCATAACTGCTAGGATGCGCCATCCCAACTCACCACGAGTCCAGCATGAGCGGTCCCCGACCTCCCGGTTTCGACACCCTGTCCCTGCATGCCGGCAGCGCACCCGACCCCACCGGCGCGCGCGCCACGCCGATCCACTTCACGTCCTCGTTCGCCTTGCGCGACGCCAGCCACGGCGCGGCGCTGTTCAATATGGAACAGGCCGGTCATGTGGCTACGCACATCTCGAATCCGACCAATGCGGTGCTGGAAGAGCGGATCGCGGCGCTCGAAGGCGGTGTGGCCGGCATCGCCACCGCCAGCGGCCAGGCGGCCATGCACCTGGGTTTGGCGACGCTGGCCGGCGCCGGCGACCATATCGTGGCCTCGCGCGCGCTGCAAGGCAGCGCGCGCCACCTGCTCGCCCATACCCTGCCCCGCTTCGGCGTCGAGACGACCTTCGTCGACCCGCGCGACCTCGATGCCTGGCGCGCCGCGATCCGCCCGGCTTCGAAACTGCTGTTCGGCGCGACGCTGGGCAATCCCGGGCTCGAGGTGCTCGACATCCCGGCCATCGCCGAACTCGCCCACGCGCACGACCTGCCGCTGATGGTCGACGCGACCCTCACCACGCCTTATCTGCAGCGCCCGTTCGATCTGGGCGCCGACCTGCTGCTGCATTCGGCGACCGACTTCCTGTGCGGCCACGGCACCGCGCTCGGCGGCCTGCTGGTCGATGGCGGCACCTTCGACTGGCAGGCGGCGCACGAGCGCAGTGGGCGTTTCGCCACCCTGTGCGAGCCGTGCGAGGGCTTGCACGGCATGGTGTTCAGCGAAGAATCGACCGTCGGCGCCTTCGCCCTGCGCGCGCGGCGCGAAGGCCTGCCCGACTTCGGGGCGGCGATGAGTCCCCACAATGCGTTCGCCATCCTGCAGGGCGTCGAGACACTTGGGCTGCGCATGGAACGCCACGTCGCCAATACCCGGCGCCTGGCCGATTTCCTCTGCGCGCATCCGATGGTGGCGTCGGTTTCCTACCCCGGACTGGCATCGCATCCGGACCATGCGCTGGCAGAACGCCTGCTGCCCAGGGGCTGCGGCGCCGTATTGACCTTCGAACTCAAAGGCGACCGCGCGGCCGGCCGCCGCTTCGTCGACGGCTTGCAGGTGTTCTCGCACATGGCGAACGTGGGCGACGCCAAGTCGCTGGCCATCCATCCGGCCTCGACCACCCATGGCAGGGTACCGGCCGACCAGCTGGCGGCCGGCGGCCTCACCGAGGCAATGCTGCGCCTGTCGGTCGGCCTCGAGGATTCGGACGACCTGATCGACGACCTCAAGCGCGCCCTGAAACTGGCCGCGAAGGGAGCGTGAGATGCGATTCTCCCTCGACACCCATGATGTCTACTGCCACACCGGCGGCCAGCCCTTCGATCCCGGGTTGCCGGTCGTCATGCTGCTCCATGGCGCCCAGAACGACCACTCGGTCTGGGCCCTGCAGAGCCGCGCCCTCGCCCATCGGGGTTATGCGGTGCTGGCGCCGGACCTGCCCGGGCATGGCCGCAGCAAGGGCCCGCCGCTAAAGACGGTCGAAGCGATGGCCGGCTGGGCGCTTGCCGTGCTCGACACGGCCGGGGTCGAGCGTGCGCTGCTGGTCGGTCACAGCATGGGTTCGCTCATCGCCCTGGAGGCCGCCCACAAGGCGCCAGCGCGCGTGAGCGGCCTGGCCCTGCTGGGCACGACGTACCCGATGAAAGTGGCGGACACGCTGCTCGACACCGCACGCGATCAGGAGCGCGTGGCCATCGATATGGTGGCCGCGTGGTCGCATGCATCCTGGCTGCCCGGCCCATCGACGGCCGGTCCTGGCGCCTCGGTGACCAACACGGCGCGACGCCTGATGCAGCGTATGGCGGCGCGCGGCGCGCCGCAGATGTTCCATGCCGATTTCGCGGCCTGCAACGCCTATGCCAACGGCGAGGCAGCCGCGGCCTCGGTCGCCTGCCCGACCCTGTTCGTACTGGGCCGGAAGGATATGATGACGCCACCCCGTTCGGCGCGACTCCTGACCGGCGCGATCGAGCATGGCAAGGTCGTGAGCGTGGACGCCGGCCATGCGATGATGAGCGAGACGCCGGCAGCGGTCCTGGACGCGCTGCTGGAATTCGCCCGCCAACTCCCATCGAAAGGCTGAGACGCGCCATGAAAATCCGCTACGCCAGCTTCGCCGATTTCTATCCCTACTATGTGAGCCAGCACGACGACCGCCGCTGCCGGCGCGCGCACTTCATCGGCACCTCGATCGCCATTGCGGCGATGGTGCGCTTTCTCGACAGCCTGAATCCCTGGTGGCTGCTGGCGGCGGCAATCGGCGGCTACGGGGGCGCCTGGATCGGCCACTTCTACTACGAGAAGAACAAGCCGGCCACCTTCGACTACCCATGGTATTCGTTCCGCGCCGACTGGCTGATGTACTGGCACATGCTAACCGGCAAACTCAGCTGGTAGCGCGCGCCTCGATATCCGCCAGCACGGCTTCTTCGGGATCGCCGAAATGCGCGGCCAGCGTCTGGCCGAGCCCGGCCTCGACCGCCTCCTCGACCTGGCGCGCCAGCTCGCCGGCGTCGAGCGACAGGGCGGTATCGGGCCCGATCTCTTCGCGCTGCACGCCTTGGGCCGCCGTGCAATCGAACACGAACAGCTGGTAGACATCGGCCACGCGCAGCTTGCCGGGATCGGCCAGCAGCACCCAGTGCTCCTGCTCGCCACGGCGGTTGAAGCGCCAGCCGCGCCGCGCCGGCGCCTCGTCCTGGACCCGGCCGACCCAGCCCTCGCTTACCATCCGGTCCAGCAGCCGCCCCAGCTCGTCGTACCCGATCCGGGTGTGATGGCGGATCGTGCTACTGGCCACCAGCGCATTGCCGCTCAGCTTGGCGCTGCCATGCAGCACCTTGAGCACCGACATCGCGTCGACGAAGGCCCCGCCGGGCGCCGGCGCGTACCACCAGCGCTCGTACTTGACCACCGGCAGCGCCGCCGCCAGTACCGCGCCGACCAGCGTGATCATCCAGGTGACATAGATCCACACCAGGAACAGCGGCACCGCCGCCAGCGCGCCGTAGATGATGGCGTAGGTCGGGAACTGGCGGATGAACAGGCCGAAACCGCGCTTGGCGATCTCGAAGGCGATCGCCGCCGCCAGAGCGCCCCAGAAGGCGTCGCGCCAGGCGACTGCCCGGTTCGGCACCACGACGTACAACAGGGTATAGCCGGCCGTGGTCACCGCCACCGACGCCAGGGTGAGGAACAGGGTGGCGAGCAGGGACGCGTCGCGCTCCAGGCCGCCCGTGACATCGACCACCTGCGAGGTAAAGCTGAGCGACAGGCCGAACAGCAGCGGTCCCAGCGACAGCAGCGCCCAGTACACCAGCAGGCGCTGGGCCAGCGGGCGCGGCTGGCGCACGCTCCAGATCTGGTTGAACACGCGCTCGATCAGGCTCATCGTGGCGGCCGTGGTGAACAGCAAAGCCACCGCGCCGAGCGCCGACAAGCCCCTGGCCTTGGCGGCGAACTGGGTCAGGTTGCCGCTGATGGTGCTGGCGATGGCCTTGGGCATCAGGTTCTGCACGAACCAGGCGTCGATCATCTCGCGCACCTGGCCGAAGGCCGGGAACATCGTGAAGATCGCCAGTACGATGGTCAAGAGCGGCACCAGCGCCAGCGTCGTGGTGAACGTCAGGCTGCCCGCCACCTGGGGCAGGCGCTCTTCGCGCAGGCGGTGCGCGGCGAAGCGCACCAGGTCGCGCGCCTCGAGCCAGGTCAGGCCGCGCTCGGCGCTGCCACCCGCGAACTCGCCGCCGGGGCGCGACAGGTGATGGACGGTCCTGTTCAGCATGGTGTTGGTTTCACCGTATTCGTCATTGTCGCAGGCATGTCAATTCAACAAAGCGCACTATAATACCAAGGATGAACACGACCCCACTTTGCATCCTCGTCCTCTATTATTCGCGCCATGGCGCCACGCGCAAGCTGGCCGAACTGATCGCCCAGGGCGTCGATAGCGTGCCGGGGGCCGAGGCCAGGTTGCGCACCGTCCCGCCGGTCTCGAGCGTCGCCGAGGCGACCGCGCCCGGCATTCCCGACCAGGGCTCGCCCTACGTCGAACTCGACGACCTGCGCGAGTGCGCCGGCCTGGCGCTGGGTTCGCCCACGCGCTTCGGCAATATGGCTGCAAGCATGAAGTACTTCCTCGACGGCACGGCCACCGAGTGGGTCAATGGGTCGCTGTCGGGCAAGCCGGCGATCGTGTTCGCTTCCACCGGCAGCCTGCACGGCGGCCAGGAAGCGACGCTGCTGTCGATGATGATCCCCTTGCTGCACCATGGGATGATGGTAATGGGCCTGCCCTATACCCACCCCGAATTGATGAATACCGCCAGCGGCGGCAGCCCCTACGGGGCGACCCACTGGGCCGGCGTCGACGGCAAGCGCCCCCTGACCGAAGACGAGCGTACGCTGTCGATCGCGCTCGGTCGCCGCCTGGCCGAGGCGGCCCTGAAACTGCATGGAAGCCGCTGATGGAAACAGGGAAAAAAGTCTTTCATATCGGGGCGATCGCCAGCCTGATCTGGCTGATCGGCTGGCTGGTCGCCTGGGAGGCTTTCGTCGCGCCCCTGCAGCCGGGCAGCTGGCTGCTGGCCCTGAAGGCCTTGCCCCTGTTGTTGCCGCTGCGCGGCGTCATCAAGCGCGACCTGTACACCCTGCAGTGGTCGTCGATGCTGATCCTGATTTATTTTGCCGAGGGCGTCGTGCGCGCCTGGGCCGACCAGAGCGCGGCCTCGCGCCACATGGCCATCGGCGAGATCGCCCTGGTCGTGGTGTATTACCTCAGCGCCCTGCTCTACCTGCGCCCCTATAAAAAAGAGGCGCAGCGCCTGGCCAAGGAATTGCTCGACAAGGTCAAAGTGCCGCATGGCTGAGCCGCATACAGATGCCTTGCTGACGCGCTGCCGGGCGATCGTCGGCGAATCCCATGTCATTACCGCTGACGCCGACATGGCGCCGTTCATGGCCGACTGGCGTGGACGCTACAGCGGGCGGGGCCTGGCGGTCGTGCTCCCGTTCGATACGGCGCAAGTCGCCGCCATCGTGGCTGCCTGTGCCGAGGCGCGGGTGCCCATCGTCCCCCAGGGCGGACGCACCGGCCTGGTCATGGGCAGCGTGCCAGACACCTCGGGCACGGCCATCGTGCTGTCGCTGCGGCGCCTGAACCGCATCCGCTTCATCGATCCCGCCAACCGCACCATGACGGTGGAAGCCGGCTGCATCCTGTCCGACATCCAGGCCGCAGCGAGCGACGCCGGCATGTTGTACCCGCTGTCGCTGGCTGCCGAAGGCAGTTGCACGATCGGGGGCAACCTGTCGACCAATGCCGGCGGCACCGCCGTTCTGCGTTACGGAAACACCCGCGAACTGTGCCTGGGACTGGAAGTCGTCAACGCCCAGGGCGAGATCTGGGACGGCTTGCGCGGCCTGCGCAAGGACAATACCGGTTATGCGCTGCGCGAGCTCTTCATCGGCGCCGAGGGCACGCTGGGCGTGATCACGGCGGCGGTGCTCAAACTGTATCCCGCACCGCGCGCCGCGCTGGTCGCCCTGGTCGCACTGGCGTCGCCGCGCCATGCGCTCGACCTGCTCGGCCTGCTGCAGGCGCGTTGCGGGGCGGCGCTGACCGGCTTCGAGCTGATGTCGGCATTCTGCCTGGACCTGGTAGCGCAACAATTTCCCGATCTGCCGAGGCCATTCGCCGGGCGGCATCCCCAGTATGCGCTGGTCGAGCTGTCGAGCAACGAGTCGGGCGAGCATGCCCACGGCCTGCTGGAGGCAAGCGTCGGCCAGGCCCTGGAATACGGCCTCGCGCAGGACGCCGTCGTGGCGAGCTCCGGCCAGCAGGCGCTGGACCTGTGGCGGCTGCGCGAGCACATTCCGCTGGCGCAGGCGGCGGCCGGCAAGAACATCAAGCACGATATCTCGCTGCCGGTCTCGTGCATCCCCGACTTTGTCGCGCGTGCCGATGCCGCGCTGGACGCGGCCTTCCCGGGCTGCCAGCCGGTCACGTTCGGTCACCTGGGCGACGGCAACCTGCACTATAACGTGGCGCCGCCCGCGGGCACCGCGCACGAGTCCTTCCTCGCCCATCAGGCCGAAGTGAACCGCATCGTGCACGACCTGGTCGTGGCCTGCGGCGGCTCGATCTCGGCCGAGCACGGCATCGGCGTCCTGAAGCGCGCGGACCTGGCGCGCTACAAGTCGCCGGTCGAACTTGGCATGATGCGTGCCGTCAAAGCCGCGCTCGACCCGTTCGGCATCATGAATCCCGGGAAAATACTATGACCGGGAGTCGCGCATGCCGTTTCGTTCATTGGTCCTCGTCGCGGCCTGCATCGTGTACCATGCGGCGGCCGCGGGCGCCGTCTACAAGTGCCATGAAGGTGGCCGCGTGAGCTACGCCGACCGTCCCTGCGCGGGCGCCGGCGCCGAATTGCCCGTGCGCGCCGCCCCGCGGCCCGACCCCGAGACGCAGGCGCGCCTGGCGCGCGCGCGCGACATGGCGCGCGCGATCGACGCGCTGCGCGCCGGGCGAACCGCGCGCGAGGAAAGCGACGACGAACGCGCGCGGCGCGCCGCGCTGCCCCTGCGCAAGCGCTGCGACAGGTTGCGCCTGCAGCGCCAATGGCTGGAACAAGACCTGGCGCGCACGCGCGGTGACGCCAAGGAGGCGGCCCGGATCAAGCTGCGGCGCCAGGTCGAGACGCTGGCGGTCGAATGCCCGGCCTGAGCCAGCTGTCACGCTGGCTGCTGTTCGGCGAATGGCGCGCGCATCCGGTGCGCGCGCTGGTCGCCATCGCGGCGATCGCAGTCGGCGTGGCGATGGGTTTCGCCGTCCACCTGATCAACGCCGCCGCCTTCAATGAATTCTCGGCCGCCATCAAGAGCCTGTCGGGCCAAGCCGACATTCAAGTGCAGGGGCGCGAGCCGCTGTTCGATGAATCGGTGTACCCCGTGCTGGCCGAACACCCCGAGGTGGCGCTGGCCTCGCCCGTCCTCGACGTGGCGGCCGGCGTGCCGGGGGTCGAGGGATCCTTGCGCATCATCGGCATCGACCCTTTGCGCGCCGGCGCCATCTCGCCCGACCTGCTGGGCGTCACCGGCGAAGGCCGCCGCCTCGACATCCTGGCCGACGACGCCCTGTTCCTGTCGCCGGCGGCCGAGGCCTGGTTGAACAAGCGACGCGGCGATACGCTGGTGCTGCGCGCCGGCACCGGCGAAGTGGCCCTGCGCGTGGCGGGACCGGTGCAGCGTGCGCGCGCCGGCCAGCGCCTTGCCGTGATGGACATCGGCGCCGCCCAATGGCGCCTGAACCGCCTCGGCCAGCTGTCGCGGGTCGACCTCAAACTGCGCGATGGCGTCGACCGCGCCGCCTTCCAGCGCCGTCTCAGCGCCGAGCTGGACAAGGCCTGGCCGGGCCGCTTCACGGTCGGCCAGCCCAACGACGCCGAGCAGGAAAGCCGTACCGCGAACATGAGCCGCGCCTACCGCGTCAACCTGACGGTGCTGGCGCTGGTCGCGCTGTTCACCGGCGCCTTCCTCGTGTTTTCCACCCAGGCGTTGTCGGTGATGCGCCGGCGCAGCCAGTTCGCGCTGCTGCGGGTGCTGGGCCTCGAGCGCGGCCAGTTGCTGCGCCAGGTGCTGCTCGAAGGCGGCAGCCTGGGCCTGCTTGGCGCGCTGTTGGGCATCGGCGCCGGCTACGCGCTGGCCGCCGCGGCCCTGCACTTCTTTGGCGGCGACCTGGGCGCCGGCTACTTCCCCGGCATCCGCCCGCAAGTGTTCTTCACGCCCGGCGCGGCCCTGGTGTTTTTTGGACTGGGCCTGGGCGTGGCCCTGCTCGGCTGCCTGGCGCCGGCCTGGGAAGCAGCGCGCGCACGGCCGGCGGTGGCCATCAAGTCGGGCGCCGACGAAGCGCCGCTCACGCGCCTGGCGCGGGTCTGGCCCTCGCTCGCGTGCCTGCTGCTCGCCGCCGTGCTCGCGTTCGCGCCGCCGGTGTTCGAGCTGCCGCTGTTCGGCTACCTCGCGATTGCACTGCTACTGGTCGGCGGCATCGGCCTGATGCCGCGCTTCGCCGCCGTCACCTTCCGCGCGCTCGAAACCCTGGTCACACGGCGCGCCAACGGCGCGCCGGTGCTGGCGCTTTCGCTGGCCCGGCTGGCGAATGCGCCTGGCCAGGCCTCGATCGCGCTGGGCGGCATCCTGGCCAGCTTCAGCCTGATGGTGGCGATGGGGATCATGGTGTCGAGCTTCCGGGTCTCGGTCGACGAGTGGATGGGCCACATCCTGCCGGCCGACCTGTATGTACGCACGGTCGACGCCGGCGGCACGGGTTTCCTGAGCCGCGCGCAGCAGGACGCGCTCATCCGGCTGCCAGGGGTCGAGCAGGTACAATTCCTGCGCACCCGGCGCGTCTCGCTCGCGCCCGAGCGACCGCCGATCGTCGTGATCGCCCGTGACATCGACGCCGGCGATCCGGCGCGCCTGCTGTACCTGGTCGGCGACACGGCGACGATTCCCGCCGGCGTCCGCCCGGCCTGGGTATCCGAGGCGATGCTCGACTTGTACGATGCCCGCGTCGGCCAGGTGCTGCGCCTGCCCCTGGGCGGCGCCGAGGTAGAGTTCTTCGTGGCCGGCGCCTGGCGCGACTACGCCAACCAGGGCGGCTCGGTCGTGATCCAGCTCGAGGACTACCGCAAGCTGACCGGGGAACGCGACGTCACCGACGCCGCCCTGTGGAGCGCGCGCGGGGTCGACCCGGCGACATTGGAAGGCAGCCTGCGCGCGCTGCCGTTCGGCGCGGCCCTGACCATGATGCGCCCCGGTGACATCCGCGCGAGCAGTCTCAAGATCTTCGACCGCAGTTTCGCCGTCACTTACCTGCTGGAAGCGATCGCGATCGCCATCGGGCTATCGGGCATCGCCGCGAGTTTTTCGGCCCAGACTTTGGCAAGGGCGCGAGAATTCGGTATGCTGCGCCACGTCGGCGTGACCCGGCGCCAGGTCTTGCAGCTGCTCGCCTTCGAGGGCGCTCTGCTCACGAGCCTCGGTGTCGTCGCCGGCTTCGCGCTCGGGCTGGTGATCAGCCTGATCCTGGTGTACGTGATCAACCCGCAGTCCTTCCACTGGACCATGGGCTTGCACCTGCCCTGGCCGCTGCTCGGCAGCGTGGCCGCGGTGCTGGTCACGGCGTCGGTTGCGACCGCGCTGGTGTCGGGGCGCCAGGCATTGTCCGGCGGCCCGGTGCGGGCGGTCAGAGAGGATTGGTAATGCGTTTCATTTTGTGTCTGCTGGTGTTGTTGTCGTGCTCGAGCCATGCCGCGGCTCCCGTGTATGCTCCTGTCACACCGGGCGCCGCCCTGTCGTTCCCACGCGACTATGGCGCCCATCCCGAGTTTCGCACCGAGTGGTGGTACGTGACCGGCTGGGTCGAGACGCCGGATAAACGTCCGCTCGGCTTCCAGGTCACGTTCTTTCGCAGCCGCACCGGCGCCGACAACGCCAACCCGAGCCACTTCGCGCCGCGCCAGCTGGTGATCGGCCACGCGGCCCTGTCCGATCCTTCCGTCGGGCGCCTGGTGCACGACGAGCGCAGCGCGCGCGAAGGCTTCAGCATGGCCTGGGCCCGGCCCGGCAATACCGACCTGAAGCTGGACGACTGGCGCATGGTCAGGGACGGCAACGGCGTCTACCGGGTCACGATCCGCTCCAACCAGCTGACCCTCGAACTGCGCCTGAAGCCGACGCAGCCGGTGCTGGTCCAGGGCCAGGGCGGCTATTCGCGCAAGGGCCCGAGCGCCCGGCACGCAAGCTACTACTACAGCGAACCGCAACTCGAGGTATCCGGCACCGCCGGCCGCGCCGGCATGGCGGCCACGCAGGTCACGGGCAGCGCCTGGCTCGACCACGAATGGTCGAGCGAAGCGCTGCAGCCGGATGCGGTGGGCTGGGACTGGGTCGGCGCCAACCTCGACGACGGCGGGGCCCTGATGGCTTTCCAGATCCGCGACCGCCAAGGTGGTAAACTATGGGCGCACGCGACCAGGCGCGACAAGGCCGGCAAGGTGGTGCATTACGCACCCGGGCAGATCACGTTTGCGCCGCAGGCGCACTGGACATCGCCGCGCACCGGCGCCACCTATCCGATCGCGACCACGATCACGACCGGCGCCGACAGCTGGCAGGTCGCGCCGCTGCAGCAAGACCAGGAACTCGACTCGCGCCGCTCGACCGGCGCCGTCTACTGGGAAGGCGCGGTCACGATCGAAAAGGACGGGCGCCGGGTGGGCCGCGGCTACCTGGAAATGACCGGCTACGTGCAACCGATGAAGCTTTGATGACGTACAAGAAGAACGACCGGAACACCAGGACACGATGACCACCCGTAACACCAGCAAGCCAGAATCCGAGACATCCCGCAAGAGCAGCCTGGCCACCCTCAGGGGCCTGGGGCCGTTCCTGCGTCCCTACCGCCGCCAGTTCCTGCTGGCCGGCGTCGCCCTGCTGTTCGCGGCCGGCGCGACCCTCGCGATTCCGGCGGCCTTCAAGCAGATGATCGACCTGGGTTTCGGCGCGGCGGCGGGGTCGTCCGTCGGGTCCGCCACCGCCGCCGCCGGCGCCGCCATCGAAGGCGGCAGCCTGGAACACATCAACGCCACCTTCCTGGCCCTGTTCGGCGTGGCCGCCGTGCTCGCGGTGGCCACGGCGGCACGCTTCTACATGGTGTCCTGGCTGGGCGAACGCGTCACCGCCGATATCAGGAGCGCCGTCTACGCCCACGTGGTGCGCCAGAGCCCCGAATTCTTCGAGACCACCCGCACCGGCGAGGTGCTGTCGCGCCTGACCACCGACACCACCCTGATCCAGACCGTGGTCGGCACCAGCATCTCGCTTGCGCTGCGCAATACCCTGTTGTTCTTCGGCGGGCTGGTGATGCTGTTCGTGACCAGCCCGCGCCTGACGTCCATCATCCTCGGCCTGCTGGTGCTGGTGGTGCTGCCGATCGTGCTGTTCGGGCGCCGCGTGCGTAAACTCTCGCGCGACTCGCAGGACCGCATCGCCGACGCCTCGGCGGTGGCCGGCGAGATCCTGAACGCGATGCCGACCGTGCAGGCATTCACCCGCGAAAACCACGAGTCCGGCCGCTTCGGCAACGAAGTCGAAGGCGCCTTCACCACCGCGATGCGGCGCATCCGCGCCCGCGCCACCCTGACCATGCTGGCCATCGTGCTGGTGTTCGGATCGATCGTGTTCGTGCTGTGGCTCGGCGCCCATGCGGTGCTGGAGGGGACCATGACCGGCGGCGACCTGGGCCAGTTCATCCTGTACGCCGGCATCGTGGCCGGCTCGGTAGGCGCGCTGTCGGAAGTCATGGGCGACGCCCAGCGCGCCGCCGGCGCCACCGAACGCCTGCTCGAGCTGCTCGGCGCACGATCCGAGATCCAGGATCCGCTGCAGCCGCAAGCGCTGCCACACGGGGCTGGCTCCACCTCGGTCAACGGCGCCCGCGTCACGCTCGACGACGTCACCTTCGCCTATCCTTCGCGCCTGGATGAAGCGGCCCTGTCGCACCTGGCGCTCGATATCCGCCCCGGCGAGACAGTGGCCGTGGTCGGCCCTTCCGGCGCCGGCAAGACCACCCTGTTCCAATTGCTGCTGCGCTTCTACGACCCGCAATCCGGCAGCATCCGCCTCGATGGCGTCGACGTGCGCGACCTGGCGCTGCACACCTTGCGCGGCGCGGTCGGCATCGTGCCGCAAGACACCGTGATCTTCTCGCTCGACGCGATGGAAAACATCCGCTACGGCCGGCCCGACGCCAGCGACGACGAGGTGATCGCGGCGGCGAAGATGGCCGCGGCCCACGACTTCATCGAACGCCTGCCCGAGGGTTACGCGTCCTTCCTGGGCGAACGTGGCGTGCGCCTGTCGGGCGGCCAGCGCCAGCGCATCGCGATCGCGCGCGCCCTGCTCAAGAACCCGCCGCTGCTGCTGCTCGACGAAGCCACCAGCGCGCTGGACGCCGAATCCGAACGCCTGGTGCAGCGCGCGCTCGAGGCGGCCATGGTCGGCCGCACCACCATCATCATCGCGCACCGCCTGGCAACCGTGCAGCGCGCCGACCGCATCATCGTGCTGGACGAAGGCCGGATCGTGGAATCCGGTACCCATGCCGAGCTGATCGCGCTGCGCGGCGTGTACGCCAACCTGGCGGCGCTGCAGTTCCAGACCCATGCGCCGGTAGCGGCTTGAACTGTCAATACGTGGTAGCACGTAGCGATGCTCGTTGAGTGTTGCGTGCGCCACGAAGTCGCATTAGATCCTGACTAATTATTGCCTCAAGAAAAGTTGACAGGGTATGATCCGGGGTCATATCTCCGTCTGCCTCGTCAACTGCCATGAGCAAGAACACAATTAGGCCGTCCAGCTGGAGCGTCGGCACGCGCATCAGCGCCGTCACCTTCGCCCTCGCCGGCATCATCATCGCCGCCCTGATCGCGACCATCACCGTGTCGACCTCGAACATGCTCGAGCAGCGCGCCGTGGAGGGCGTGCGCAGCGAACTGCATGGTGTCGCCGCGACCGTCGAACTGTTCAACAAGACCGTCAGCAGCCAGGCGGTAAGCTTCGGGCGCATCTTCCGCGCCGGCCTGCCGGGCGAATTCACGCTCGACGAAGCCGCCACCGCCGACATCGGCGGCCGTCAGGTGCCGACGCTGAGCGTCGCCGGCCAGCCCTTGAATCTCGACTTCAGCGCACCGGACGCCTTCACCGAACGCACCGGTGGCAACGCCACCATCTTCGCCGCCTCGGGCGACGACTTCGTGCGCGTGAGCACCTCGGTCAAGAAGGAAAATGGCGAGCGCGCCGTCGGCACCGCCCTCGACAAGGCTTCGCCGGCCTACCCGGCGCTGCGCGCGGGCCGCACCTATGTCGGCCTCACCAAGCTGTTCGGCAAGCAGTTCATCACCCAGTACGAGCCGGTGCGCGATGGCGCGGGAAAGGTGGTCGGCGCGCTGTACGTTGGCGTCGATATCAGCGCCGACATCGCCGCGCTCAAGGAACGTATCCGCGCCGTCAAGGTCGGCGAGACCGGCTACTTCTACGTGCTGTCGGCCGTGCCGGGCCAGGCCTATGGCGAGCTGATCGTGCACCCGAACAAGGAAGGCGAGAACATCCTCGACAGCAAATCGATCGACGGCCACCTGTTCATCAGGGAAATGCTGGAAAAGAAGGAAGGCATCATCCACTACGACTCGCAGAATCCGGGCGAAAAGGCCGCGCGCGAGAAGTTCGCTGCGTATTCGGAAATGAAGGACTGGAACTGGGTCATCGCCGGCGGCACCTACCGCGACGAGATCACCGCCGCCACCGCCGCGCTGCGCAACCGCTTCATCCTGCTGGGCATGGCCGCCCTGGGCGCGCTGGCCGCCGTGCTGTACTTCCTGGTGCGCGCCAGCGTCACCCGCCCGCTGGCCGAAGTGCAGGAAGTGGCCACGCGCATCGCCGACGGCGACCTGACCGCGCAGGTGACTTTGCGACGCGGCGACGAGATCGGCCGCCTGACCGGCGCCATCAACGAGATCGGCGCGCGCCTGTCGACCGTGGTGGGGCAGGTGCGCGACGGCGCCGAGCACATCGCCACCGCCTCGCAAGAGATCTCGAGCGGCAACCTGGACCTGTGCAGCCGCACCGAGGAGCAGGCGGCCAGCCTGGCCACCACCGCCTCGTCGATGGACCAGCTGACCACGACCGTGCGCCAGAACGCGGACAACGCGCGCCAGGCCGACCAGTTGGCCCGCAGCGCTTCCGAAGTCGCCCACAAGGGCGGCAGCACCGTCTTGCAGGTGGTCGCGCGCATGGACTCGATCTCCCAGGCGTCGCGCAAGATCTCGGACATCATCGGCGTGATCGACGGCATCGCCTTCCAGACCAATATCCTGGCGCTGAACGCCGCCGTGGAAGCGGCGCGCGCCGGCGAACAGGGCCGCGGCTTCGCGGTCGTGGCGTCCGAGGTGCGCAACCTGGCCCAGCGCTCGGCCGCCGCCGCCAAGGAAATCAAGACACTGATCGACGCATCGAACAGCGAGGTACATGCCGGCAGCCAGCTGGTAGCCGAAGCCGGCGCCACGATGCAGGAAGTGCTGGACAGCGTGCAGCGCGTGACCGACATCATGTCCGAGATCAGCAGCGCCAGCCAGGAGCAGACGCAGGGCATCGAAGAGATCAACCGCTCGGTGGTCGAGATGGACACCGTGACCCAGCAGAACGCCGCCCTGGTGGAAGAAGCCAGCGCCGCCGCCCAGGCGATGCACGAGCAGGCCGACGCGCTGGCCCGTTCGGTGCGCCTGTTCCGCCTGGCCGACGAAGGCAAGAGCGCCGCACTGGCGGCGCCGCGCCGGCAGGCGCTCATCGAGGGCTGAGCTTCCAGCATCGGCGGTGGCGGTGTACAGTAACGGGCTCGCCTTCCAGGAGTCCGCCTTGATCGAACCCGACCTGCAGCGCCGCTGCCACACCATCTTCCCCGGCCACCGGCGGCCCCGGCCGGCCGAGCTGTACGCCGCCATGGCCGCCTGGTGCGAACGGCACGACATCGAGCACGACGTCTACGGCAACGGGGCCCTGATCCAGTCCTTCGAGGCCAAGGTCGCCAGCCTGCTGGGCTTCGAGGCGGCCGTGTTCTGCATCAGCGGCACCATGGCCCAGGTCACGGCGCTGCGCCTGGGCGGCGAAGATCGCGGCAGCCGCCTGGTGGCGCTGCATCCGACCTCGCACATCTTCGTGCACGAGCGATCCAACTACCAGTTGCTCGACCACTTCCAGGCGCTGTCCGTGGGCGAGCGCCATCGGCCGTGGACCGGGGCGGACCTGGTGGCGATCCCCGACCGCCTCGGCGCCGTCGGCCTCGAGATCCCGCTGCGCGAGATCGGCGGCCAGCTCTCGACCTGGGACGAGCTCGAAGCGATCAAGCGCCACTGCCGCACGCACGGCATCCACCTGCACATGGACGGCGCCCGCCTGTGGGAAGCGGCGGCCGGTTATGGCCGCGGCGTACGCGAGATCGCGGCCGGCTTCGATTCGGTGTACGTCTCGCTGTACAAAGGAATCGGCGGGCTGGGTGGCGCCATGCTGTGCGGCAGCCGCGCCTACGTCGACCGCTGCGCCGAATGGTTCCGGCGCCAGGGCGGCAATGTGATCCACCGCTCGCCTTACATCGTGGCCGCGGCGATGGGGTTCGACGAGCGGCTGGCGGCGATGCCCGCGTATTTCGAGCGCACCCGCTTCTTGTATGAAGCGCTGCGGGCCTACCCGCAGTTGCGCGTCAATCCGGCCGCGCCGCAGGCAAACATGCTGCATATTCACCTTCCCGTCGATCGCGACCGGGCGCTCGGCGTGCGCGACGCGCTGGCGCGCGAGCACGGGATCTGGATGTTCAACCGCGCCGCGCATGGCGCACTGCCTGCCACCAGCATCGTCGAGATCTACGTCGGCGATCAGCTGGTGTCGCTGGCCGACGACGCCGTGCGGGGGGCGCTGCGGCTTTTCGCCGACGCCATGGCGGACAGCGCCCTTGCCCAATGCTAGAATGGCAGATTGTCCAAACCTGTAACGCAATGCGCCAATATCTCGAATTCATGCGCCATGTGAAAGAGCATGGCGCCATCAAGACCGACCGCACCGGCACCGGCACCCGCTCGGTCTTCGGCTACCAGATGCGCTTCGACCTGCAGGAGGGCTTTCCCCTGCTGACCACCAAGAAGGTGCATCTGAAATCGATCATCCACGAGCTGATCTGGTTCCTGCAGGGTTCGACCAATATCGCCTACCTCAAGGAGCACGGGGTCTCCATCTGGGACGAATGGGCCGATGCCGAAGGCGACCTGGGTCCGATCTATGGCTACCAGTGGCGCAACTGGCCCACGCCATCCGGGGAGCACATCGACCAGATCGCGCAGGTGCTGGAACAGATCCGTACCACGCCGGATTCACGCCGGATGATCGTGTCGGCCTGGAACGTGGCCGATGTGCCGCAGATGAAGCTGCCGCCCTGCCATGCGCTGTTCCAGTTCTACGTGGCCGACGGCAAGCTGTCCTGCCAGCTGTACCAGCGCAGCGCCGACATCTTCCTGGGCGTGCCCTTCAATATCGCCTCGTACGCGATCCTGACCCACATGATGGCCCAGCAGGCCGGCCTTGAAGTCGGCGACTTCGTCTGGACCGGCGGCGACTGCCACCTGTATGCGAACCACTTGGAACAGGTCGAGCTGCAGCTGTCGCGCGAGATCCGCGCCTTGCCGCGCCTCGATTTCAAGCGCAAGCCCGATTCGCTGTTCGACTACCGCTTCGAGGATCTCGAGATCACCGGATACGATCCGCATCCCGCGATCAAGGCGCCGGTGGCCGTATGAGCGACGGCCCTCGCCTGACCCTCGTCGTCGCGGTCGACGCCAACAACGGCATCGGCGTGGACAACCAGCTGCCGTGGCACCTCCCCGCCGACCTGGCGCACTTCAAGCGCGTCACGCTCGGCAAGCCGATCATCATGGGACGCAAGACCTTCGACTCGATCGGCCGCCCGCTGCCCAAGCGCCGCAATATCGTGGTAACCCGCAATGGCGCCTGGTCGCATGAAGGCGTCGACCGCGCGGCGTCACTCGACGCGGCCATCGCCATGCTCGGTGGCGAGCCGGCCAGCATCATCGGCGGCGCCCAGGTGTTCGCCGAGGCGATGAAGGTCGCCGACGCGATGATCGTCACCCATATCGATCATGTCTTCCGCTGCGACACCTTCTTCCCGCCGATCGATCCGGCTACCTGGGTCGAGACCGCGCGCGAGACCCATCGCGCCGAAGAGCAGGGATTCGACTACGCATTCATCACCTACGCACGCAGGGCCGCGCAATGAGCGACGCGTTACGTCCTCCCGGCTCGCGCGGCGGCGACGGTTTCGCCGGCCGCGTCGCGGTATTGATCGCAGTGCTCGCCACGCTCGGCACCCTGTTCGCTTTTCTGGGCACCTCGTCGCACAACGACGCCAGCCTGCTCAAGACCCAGGCGGCGATGGAAAAGACCAGCGCCGCCAACGCCTGGAGCCACTACCAGGCCAAGTCGAGCCGCCAGAACCTGGCCGAGCTGGCCGCGACGCTGCCCGGCGTGGATGGCCTGCGCTACCGCGAGGACGCTGCGCGCTACCAGGAAGAAAAAGAAGTCATCCGCAAGGAAGCCGAGCGCTGGGAAGCTGCTTCCAGCGAAGCGAACCGCCGCTCCGAGGAAGCCCTGCACCGCCAGCGCCAGTGGGCCGCGGCCTCGGTGGCCCAGCAGATCGCGATCTCGCTGGCCGCGATCACCCTGCTGGCGCGCCGTACCTGGCTACTCACGCTCACCGGCGCGGTGGCCGCCTTCGGCATCACCCTGGGCCTGTTCGCCTTCCTGCACGGCAGTGTCACGGCGTTGTCACCGATCCCGCTGCTCGGTGCCTTGGCCGCGGCCCTGCTGACCGAGGGTATCCGGCGCGCCGGACGCAGGATGGACAACTGACCCCCGCCGCGACGGTTGCTGGAGTGCGCCACCCTTCTGGAACAGTGGCTAACCTAGCAAAAAAACTTGCACCGGGACCCGCGTTTTCTGCGAAAATCCGCTTCTCATTTTTCTACGGTGCCGTGCGCGGCGGCCAGCCCCTCCGGATCGACCGGCGGACCTGCCGCTCCCACGGCGCTTCGTTTTGGAGCTGTCCATGAAATTTCGTTTCCCAATCGTCATCATCGATGAGGACTTCCGCTCGGAGAATACCTCCGGTCTCGGCATTCGCGCCCTGGCGGCCGCAATGGAACAGGAAGGCATGGAGGTCGTCGGTGTGACCAGCTATGGCGACCTGTCCCAGTTCGCTCAACAGCAGTCGCGCGCATCGGCCTTCGTCCTGTCGATCGACGACGAGGAATTCGGCGGCGGCTCGCTCGAAGAGACCGACACGGCGCTGATCGGCCTGCGCGCCTTCGTGAAGGAAATCCGTCACAAGAACGCGGACATCCCGATCTATATCTATGGCGAGACCCGCACCAGCCGCCACATCCCGAACGACATCCTGAAGGAGCTGCACGGCTTCATCCACATGTTCGAGGACACCCCCGAATTCGTGGCGCGCCACATCATCCGCGAGGCCAAATCCTATCTGGACAGCCTGGCGCCGCCGTTCTTCCGCGCACTGGTCAACTACGCCTATGACGGCTCGTATTCGTGGCACTGCCCCGGCCACTCGGGCGGCGTCGCCTTCCTGAAGTCGCCGATCGGCCAGATGTTCCACCAGTTCTTCGGCGAGAACATGCTGCGCGCCGACGTCTGCAACGCGGTCGAGGAACTCGGCCAGTTGCTCGACCACACCGGCCCGGTAGCCAAGTCGGAACGCAACGCCGCGCGCATCTACAGCGCCGACCATTGCTACTTCGTGACCAACGGCACCTCGACCTCGAACAAGATGGTGTGGCACTCGACCGTGGCGCCGGGCGACATCGTCGTGGTCGACCGCAACTGCCACAAGTCGATCCTGCACTCGATCATCATGTGCGGCGCGATCCCCGTGTTCCTGATGCCGACCCGTAACCACCTCGGCATCATCGGCCCGATCCCGCTCGAGGAATTCACCCCTGAATCGATCGCGCGCAAGATCGAAGCCAACCCGTTCGCGCGCGAAGCCGTCAACAAGAAGCCGCGCATCCTCACCATCACCCAGTCGACCTACGACGGCGTGGTGTACAACGTCGAGACCCTGCGCGAAATGCTGGACGGGAAGATCGACACCCTGCACTTCGACGAAGCCTGGCTGCCGCACGCGACCTTCCACGACTTCTACAAGAACATGCACGCGATCGGCCAGAACCGTCCGCGCGCAAAAGAATCGATGATCTTCTCGACCCAGTCGACGCACAAATTGCTTGCGGGTCTATCGCAGGCCTCGCAGGTGCTGGTGCGCGAATCCGAGTCGGTCAAGCTGGACCAGGACGCCTTCAACGAGGCATACCTGATGCACACCTCCACCTCGCCGCAGTATTCGATCATCGCCTCGTGCGACGTGGCCGCCGCGATGATGGAAGCACCGGGCGGCACCGCCCTGGTCGAGGAATCGATCCTCGAAGCGCTCGACTTCCGCCGCGCGATGAAGAAGGTCGACGAGGACTACGGCACCGACTGGTGGTTCCAGGTCTGGGGCCCGGACAAATTCTCGGAAGAAGGCATCGGCACCCAGGACGACTGGATGATCCGCGCCGAAGAGAACTGGCACGGCTTCGGCAAGCTGGCGCCGGGCTTCAATATGCTCGATCCGATCAAGGCGACCATCGTGACCCCGGGCCTGGACCTGTCGGGCCAGTTCGGCGAGACCGGCATCCCGGCCTCGATCGTCACCAAGTATCTCGCCGAGCACGGCGTGATCATCGAGAAGTGCGGCCTGTACTCGTTCTTCATCATGTTCACCATCGGCATCACCAAGGGCCGCTGGAACACGCTGGTGACGGCGCTGCAGCAGTTCAAGGACGACTACGACCGCAACCAGCCGATGTGGCGCGTGATGCCGCAGTTCGCCGCGGCCAACCCGCGCTACGAGACCCGCGGCCTGCGCGACCTGTGCACCGAGATCCACACCTTCTACAAGTCGCGCGACGTGGCGCGCCTGACGACCGAGATGTACCTGTCGGACATGGTGCCGGCAATGAAGCCGTCGGACGCCTTCGCCAACATGGCGCATCGCAGGATCGAGCGCGTCGCGATCGATGAACTGGAAGGCCGCATCACGGCCATCCTGCTGACGCCTTACCCGCCGGGCATTCCGCTGCTGATCCCGGGCGAGCGCTTCAACCGGACCATCGTCGACTACCTGCGCTTCGCGCGCGACTTCAACGAACGCTTCCCGGGCTTCGAGACCGACGTCCATGGCCTGGTCAAGCGTGAAGTCGACGGCAAGCGCGGTTACTTCGTCGATTGCGTGATGCAGGACGCGTAACACGCTTCTCCCTGACGCCAGAGGCCCGGTGCGAATCCGGGCCTTTTTTTTCGCGTATCATGTCCGCTCATGGATACCAGCCACACCGATTCGGCAGCATTCTTCAGCGCCCGCCGCCCGCGCCTGCAGCGCATCGCCTACCGCATGCTCGGATCGGTGGCCGAGGCCGAGGACGTGGTGCAGGATGCCTGGCTGCGCTGGCACGGCGCCGACCGGGACGCAGTGCGCGAGCCCGAAGCGTTCCTGGTACGCACCGTGACGCGCCTGTGCCTGGACGTGCTCAAGTCCAGCCGCATCAAGCGCGAGCAATACATCGGTTCGTGGCTGCCCGAGCCCTTCGTCGACCCGGCCGATGACGAAGACGACGATATCACCCTGCCCCTGATGCTGGCGATGGAGCGCCTGTCGCCGCTGGAGCGCGCGGCGTTCTTGCTGCACGACGTGTTCGACATGGCGTTCGAGGAGGTGGCCGAAGCCATCGGCCGCGAACCGGCGGCCTGTCGCCAATTGGCCAGCCGCGCCCGTGCCCATGTAGCACAGGCGCGGCCGCGCTTTCCGATGCAGCAGGACCAGCAGCATCAAATCGCTTCCGCCTTCTTCGCCGCCTCGCGCAGCGGCGACCTGGAGCAGTTGCGGCAACTGCTGTCGAACGACGTGGTGTTCTACGGCGACGGCGGCGGCAGGCGGTCGGCCGTCATCAATCCGATCTTCGGCCAGGACAAGGTGCTGCGCATGCTGCAGGCGTTCACGCGCAAAGGCGGCTGGGACACGGCCACGGTGCTGCGCATGGCCAGGATCGATGGCCTGCCGGGACGGATCACCCTGGAGGGGGACGCCATGCTGCAGACCACGGCGCTACAGATCGACGGCGGGCGCATCACGGCCATCTATGTGATGCGCAATCCCGACAAGCTGGGGCACCTGGAGCGCGCGGCGCGCCAGGTCGGGTAAGAAAAGACCAGGTCAGGTCTTCGGCAGGGTCACGCCGTGCTGGCCCTGGTACTTGCCGCCGCGGTCCTTGTACGAGGTCTCGCAGACTTCGTCGCTCTCGAAGAACAGCACTTGGGCGCAACCTTCGCCGGCGTAAATCTTGGCCGGCAGCGGCGTCGTGTTCGAAAATTCCAGCGTCACGTAGCCTTCCCATTCGGGCTCGAACGGCGTCACGTTGACGATGATGCCGCAGCGCGCATAGGTCGACTTGCCCAGGCAGACGGTGAGCACGTTGCGCGGGATGCGGAAGTACTCGATGGTGCGCGCCAGCGCGAACGAATTGGGCGGGATGATGCAGACGTCGCTCTTGACGTCGACGAAGGAATTCGAATCGAAGTTCTTGGGGTCGACGATGGTGCTGTTGATGTTCGTGAACACCTTGAATTCATCGGCGCAGCGGATGTCGTAGCCATACGAGGACGTGCCGAACGAGATGATGCGGCGGCCGTCCTGCTCCCGAACCTGCTGCGGCTCGAACGGCTCGATCATGCCGGTGCTTTCCGCCATGCGGCGGATCCATTTGTCGCTCTTGATAGTCATTGTCGGTTTTTCGGCAGGGAGAAAATCCCGCGATTTTACGCGAAATGCCGGCGCCGGTGCTGATCCCGCTGCCAGACTGGCAATAATTGATTGCCGATGAGCGCTGCTGCGCATACCATAAGTTACCTCAACCCTTCTCGGAGAAGTCTTCATGCGCGATGCATTGAAAGTCGCGGCGCTCGGCGCCCTGGTCGCTCTCGTGGGCTGCAGCAGCCCGCCGCAGCCCACGCCGGAAGCAGCACCGGCCACGGCCGCTCCTGCACTGGCGGCGCAGCAGGACGAACATGAGATGACCGGCTCGCGCATCCCCAAACGCAAGAGCACCGACCGCATGCTCAAGACCGTCGGCGCCCAGGATGCGCGCGACGCGATGGACAGCGCGATGCGCCCGCTGGACGCCAACGGCGGCCGCTGAGCGATCCGCGGCGCGCTCAGGCCGACGTGATGCGCCGGCCTCCACCGGCCGTACTGGCGGTCGGCGCCAGCAAGCGCTCGATCATCGCGCGCGCCAGCTGCGCGGTCTCCTGCGGCTTTTCGAGCGGGTACAGGTGGCCGCCTTCGATCATCACCAGGTTGTCGCCCACCAGCTTGCGGGTCGAGGCCAGGCCGGCCTGGCGCATCTCTTCGGAACGGGTGCCTGCGATGAAGCCGACCGGCACCGGGAACGGTGCGCGGATCACTGCATCCATATGGTGCGGAAGCGTCTGGTAGATGGCCGATTCGATCTCGCGCCGAAAGCGCAAGGTGACGCCTTCGGGATGCGGCGCCAGGCCGTGTTCCAGGTAGTCGTCGAGCGCGCCGGGCGCCCAGGCCTGGAAGATCGGCTTGGCGCTGAAATGGTCGTGGGCGGCTTCACGGCTGGCCCACAGTTCGCGGCGCTTGCGGGCGAAACGCGCGGGCGACAGGCGCTCGCCCCAGCCGGCCAGCTTGGCCAGGCGCCAGGCCAGCGCGCGCCAGCCGGCCACCACCGGCGAATCGAGCATCACCACGCAGCGCGCCAGGTCGGGCCGGCGCCTGGCCGCCATCATGCACAGCATGCCTCCGAGCGAATGGCCGACCAGGATCGCTGGCTGGCCGTACCCTTCCAGGTGCTCGATCAGCTCGTCCACCAGCGCATCCCAGCCGTCGCCGACCGGATGGCGCGGATCGTGGCCGTGCATGTCCAGGCTGCGTACGTCGTAGTATGCGCGCAGTTGCGCGAGCAGGCGGTTGTAGGTGCCGGCCGGGTAGCTGTTACCGTGGGCGAAATGAAGCAGGGGCTTGGACATGGCATGGCGCTGTCGTCATCAACAGCGGCCAATTGTAATGGCTGGCGCCCCCGCGCGGACCGCCTTTAGAAGGAAACCCCTACAGTCGGGTAACGCTGCAGCCCTGTGTCGCCGCGTCCGCATTGCCCGCATTGCCTGTGCGGCTCGCCATGTGCACGTGCACCGCAGGGTTCAACGCGTCCCGGCGAGGTAAAACCGGGTAAAGGCGCAGGCTGCCCGAAAGACCTGCGCGCGCGACTACGCTATCCTGTCGCCATGAACCATGTATTGCTCATCGACGACGACGTCGAACTGGTCGGCATGTTCGCCGACTACCTGGAACAGGAAGGCTTCAGGGTCGCCTGCGTCCATAACGGCGAGGACGGCGCGCGCGCGGCGCTCAGCGGCCACTACGCCATCGCCATCCTCGACGTCATGATGCCCGGTAGCGGCGGCATCGAGGCCCTGCGCCAGATCCGCGCGGCCAGCCGCATCCCGGTCTTGATGCTCACCGCGCGCGGCGACGACGCCGACCGCATTCTGGGGCTGGAGCTGGGCGCCGACGACTACGTGGCCAAGCCCTGCACGCCGCGCGAACTGACCGCGCGCGTGCGCGCCATCCTGCGCCGCACACAGGCGCAGCCGGACAGCGGCCCGGGCGCGGCGCTCACGGTGGGCAAGCTCGCCATGCATCCGGAGGGGCGGCGCGCGACCTGGGACGGCCGCCCGCTGGACCTGACCAGCACCGAATTCAACCTGCTCGAAGTATTGGCGAGGAATGCCGGCAAGCCGGTGAGCAAGAACGACCTGTCCGAACAAGGCCTGGGTCGGCCGCTGGCGCGCTTCGACCGCAATATCGACGTCCACCTGAGCAGCCTGCGCCACAAGCTGGGACCTCTGGCGGACGGCCGTTCCTGCCTGCAGACCATCTACCGCCAGGGTTACCAGCTGATCAAGGACTAGCATGGGTCGGCTGTTCTGGAAATTCTTCCTGTGCATCTTGCTGGCCCAGCTGACGGCGACCATCGCCATCGGCGGCGCCTTCTGGCTGCGCGACCAGGCGCGCCAGAAGGCCGCGCCGGCCCTCGATTCCGGCCCGCCGGCCGCGATCGCGCTCGACGCCGCTGCCGCCACCTTGCGCCACGGCGGCGAAGCGGCGCTGCGCGAATTGCTGGGCGAAATGCGGCGCCCGCAGATGTTCGTACTCGACGAGGCGCGGCGCGACCTGCTGGGGCGCGCGGTCCCAGCCGAGCTGCTCCAGGAGGCCGAGCGCCGACTGCTGAGCGGTGAACAGCGGGGCCTGGAAGGCAGTTCGTGGCGCGGCGCGCGGCGCCTGGTTGCGCCAGGCGGCGCACGCTATGTGGCCTTCGTGTCGCGCCAACCCGGCCGGCCCGAAGGGGCGCGCGGCGGCCCCGGCACACTGGCGCCGGCGCTCGACCCCGGTGCGCGGCGCCGCATTGGCCAGACCGTCGCGATCGGCGCCGCCGTCGTCGCCAGCCTGCTGTTCGCGGCGCTGCTGGCCTGGTATTTCTCGCGCCCCATCCGCGCGCTGCGCAGCGCGTTCGAAGCGGCGGCCGCCGGCGACCTGGCGCCGCGCTTTGGCCGCGCGACCAAGGGCGGCGATGAATTGAGCGACCTGGGACGCGATTTCGACCGCATGAGCGGGCGGCTGCGCGCGCTGATGGATGGCCAGCGCCGCCTGCTGCACGACGTCTCGCACGAGCTGCGCTCGCCACTGGCGCGCATGCAGGCGGCGGTCGGCCTGGCGCACCAGCAGCCGGACAAGATCGGCAGCACGCTCGAGCGGGTCGAGCGCGAGAGCGACCGGATGGACAAGCTGGTCGGCGAGCTCCTGACCCTGTCGCGCCTCGAAGCCCTGCCCGACGCGCTGCGGCGCGAGCCGGTCGACCTTGCCGAACTGGCCGACGGCGTCGTGGCCGATGCCCGCTTCGAGGCGGCCCAGCTCGACCTGCGCGACGGCCGCGGGCCTGGGAACGCGACCCGCATCCTGGTCGAGGCCGAGGGCAGCGTCGGTGTGAGCGGCGACCCGGACTTGCTCTGGAGCGCGCTGGAAAACGTGGTGCGCAACGCGGCCAGGCATGGCGCCCAGGGCGGCGTCGTGACGGTCGCGCTGCGGCTCGATGCCTCCGTCGCCCGCATCGACGTGCTCGATCGCGGCCCGGGCATTGCGCAAGACGACCTGGCGGCCGTGTTCCAGCCGTTCTTCCGCGCCGGCGCGGCGCGCACCGGCGTCGACGGCCATGGCCTGGGTCTTGCGATCGCGCAGCGCGTGGTGCATGCCCACGGCGGCGAGATCGTCGCCCACAACCGTGAGGATGGCGGGCTGCAGGTAACGATCAGCTTGCCCCGCGATTGACCAAAAAACAAGCACGCGGGTAGAATACGGGCGCTTTCTCCACCCTGAGTGACTTTCGCTCGCATACAGGAGCGATCTTGCTCAAGCGCCTTGCCAGTTATTGGTTCGTTCCCTTCTTCCTGGCGATCGCCGGCGTCGCCCTGGCCAAGACCTCGCTGACCGGCGACGGCTACGAGTACATGCTGACCATGCACGCGCTGGCCGAGCACGGGTCGCCCGACATCACCCAGGCCGACGTCGCATCGCTGCAGCGCAACGCGGGAAACGTGCCGTTCTATGCCGTGACCCTGGGCGACCTGATGCCGTACATCGTCGAGCACCTGCGCGCGCCCGAGAAAACGCCGGCGTTCACCTACACCATCATGCCGAACGACGAGGGTCGCTTCTACGGCATCCATTTCGGCCTGTATTCGCTGCTCGCCCTGCCCTTTTATATCCTGCTCAAGCCGTTCGGGGCCTATCCGCACTATGCCTTCACCCTGCTCAACCTGAGCTTTTGCGTCGGCGCCTTCGTATATGTGCGGCGCGCGATGTCCGGGCATGCCGGGCGCGCAGCGCACACGTCGCTGGCCATGCTGGTGTTCCTGCTGTCGGGCACCACGTTCTACCTGAACTGGACCGGGCCCGAGGTCTTGACCGCCAGCTGCGTGCTGATCGCCTGCATCGCGCTGCTGCGCGGCCAGGCCGGACTGGCGATCCTGTTCGCCGGCCTGGCCGCCAGCCAGAATCCGCCGATCTTCCTCTTGATCCCATTCGCCGCCGCCTACCGTCTCCTGATCGCCAGGTATCCCGCGCTGCAATGGCCGGATAGCGTGGCCGCGGCGCCCGACCAGCGCGAACTCCTGCTGGGCGCGACCGGCGTCGCGCTGACCCTGGCGCCGTATGCGTTCTTCCAGGCCACCTTCGGCACGCCCAGCGTGATCGCGCGCGACTTCAACGAATCGGCCTTCATCACGGGCGCCCGCCTGTTTTCGGTGTTCTTCGACCTGAACCAGGGCATGATCATCGGGATTCCTGGCGTGGCGCTGGCCCTTCTGATGGGCCTTGGGCTGCTGCCCCGTCGACAGCGCGGCCCATGGCTGGTCGTGGCCGCGCTGCTGGTTGGCGTGATCGTCCTGATGGCCGTACCCGCGCTGAGCACCGTCAACTGGAATTCGGGCGGCGTGGTCATGACGCGCTACAGCTATTGGCTCGGCATGCCGCTGATGGCGCTGGCCTTGCTGGCGGCAAGGCTGTTGTCGGCGAAATCCGGCCTGGCGCTCCTGCTCGGCGGCGCGGCGCTGCAGGCAGTGCTGCTGTCCACCACCGGCCTGTTGGGCGGCAAGACCATGTATACCGAACACTCGCTGGCGGCGCGCTGGGTGCTCGGTCACTACCCGCAGCTGTACAACCCTGAAGCCGAAATCTTCCATGCGCGCACCGAGAAGGCGGTGACGCTTCCCCTGCCAAAGGACAGCATCCCGGTCTTCAGTGCGAACGGCAAGCCGACCAAGGTCATGCGCCATCGTTCGAACCAAGGGGCGCCGGCCGGGATGTGCGCACCAGGCCAGGCGCTGCAGGGACAACACGTGCGGCGCGTCACGCGCGAGTGGGAATACCTGCACGCGCCATTCACCTGCCTGGCCCGGCCTTCGGCATCCTGAACGTTTCGTCAGCCATCAGCGGCCGTGCCAGTAACGGGCATGCTCGGTACGGTAGGCGCGCGGAGCCAGGCCATCGACCGAGTCGAGCACGATCGCGCCAGTGTGGTCGGTTCGCAGTTGCCTGATGCCCAGGGCCTGGTAGCGGTCGACGACCTCTTTCTTGGGATGCCGATATCGGTTGCGATAACCGACCTGGAACAGCGCCAGTTCCGGACGCACCGCCGCCAGGAAAGCCGCGGTCGACGACGTGCCGCTGCCGTGGTGCGGCGCCAGGAGGACCTTCGCCCGCAGACGCTTGCCCTCTGTTGCGACCAGTCCCGCCTCTTGCGCGGCCTCGATATCGGCGGCCAGCAGGATGGCGGTGCCGGCGGCGCTCACGCGCAGCACGCAGCTGCGGGCATTGGCTTTCAGGCGCGCATTGGCGTAGATGGCGGGATCCGGGCCCAGCATCTCGAAACGCACGCCATCCCATACCCAGTGCTGACCTGCCAGGCAGCGCCGCCGCCGTTTTGCCTTGGGCAGCAGGGAATGCGTGGCCGGCAAGGACGACACCAGCTCGTCCACAGCCAGCGTCGCAAGCACGGCGTGGGCGCCGCCGATGTGATCGAGGTCGCTGTGCGACACCACCAGCGTATCGAGGCGCCGGATGCCGCGGCCGCGCAGGTACGGCAGGATGACCCGGCTGGCGCCGCTCGCGCCTGGCGCATACTGCGGTCCGGTGTCGTACAGCAGCCGATGGCGATGCGTCTCGACCAGCAGCGCCATGCCCTGGCCGACGTCGAAGGCGGTGACGCTGAACTGGCCCGGCGCCGGCGCCGACGGCAGTTGCGCCAGCAGCGGGGTCCAGGCCGCGAGCCCTGCCCAGCGTTGCGGCCAGCCGCGCGGCGCCAGCACCCAGGCCGTCCCGAGCAGGGCCAGCCCGAGAATCCATGGCGACGGGGCGGGCGCGGTCCACACCGCCAGCTCGGACGCGGCCAGTGTCTGCAGGGGCCAGGCCAGCAGCGTCACGGCCAGGTGGGCCGCGCCCAGGACCAGGTCCGCCAGCGGCGACGGCAGGACGCTGCCCACCAGCGCCAGCGGCGTGACGAACAGGCTGATGACCGGGATCGCCACCGCGTTCGCCAGCGGGCTGACGAGCGACACCTGGCCGAACAGCAGCAAGGTCAGCGGCGCCAGGCCGATCGTGACGGCCCATTGGGTGCGGGCCGCCAGCACGAGCCCCGCACGCCAGCCGCGGCTTTGCTCGCCGAGCCGTCCGCTGCAGCCGTACAGGATCGCGGCCACGGCGCCGAACGACAGCCAGAAGCCGGGCCACAGCATGGCCCAGGGGTCAAACAGCACGACGATGCCCAGCGCCAGGCACAGGACATGCGAGCTCGATGCGATGCGTCCCAGCCAGAGCGCCGCCGCGACGACCGCCAGCATGTAGAAGGTGCGCTGGGCCGGTACGCCGAAGCCGGCCAGCAGCACGTACAGCAGCGCCATCGAAGCGCCGGCCAGCGCGGCCGCCTTCTGGGCCGGCAGATGCAGCGGCAACTGGACGTCGGTCCAGAACGAGCGGCGCCACAGCGCCGACGCGACGCAGGCGGCGAGCGCGGCCACCATCGTGATGTGCAGGCCCGAGATCGACACCAGATGGCCGATGCCGGTGCGGTTGAAGACGTCCCAGTCGTCCTGGCCGATGCCGCGCTGGTCGCCGATGACCAGGGCCACGATGACCCCCGCATAGGGCTGGCCGTCCAGGATCGACATGATGCGCGTGCGCAGGTACCCGCGCGCACGTTCGATCGCGTAGCCGGCGCCCGGCGTCCAGTCGCGCAGGCGCTGGTTCCTGGCGCTGGAGGGACGGACGTAGCCGGTGGCGCGCACGCCCTGCTCGAGCAGCCAGGCCTCGTAGTCGAAGCCGTGGGGATTGGCGTTGCCGTGGGGCCGCTGCAGGCGCACCACCAGGCGCCAGTGTTCGCCGGGATGGATCAACGCCGGATCGGCGGCGGTCGCACCGTACCAGGACAGCAGGATCCGTGGCGGGACCGTGGCGCCGCGTGTTTCGCTGCGTGCGACGTCGACATGGAAACGCACGCCGCCCTCGAACCGGTGCGGGAGGCTGGCGATGGTGCCGGTGATGGTGATGTCGCGGCCTTCATCATGGCGCGGCAAGGCGTCGCGCAGCGCCAGGTGAGCGGTGATGGCGGCCCAGCAGAAGCCGAGCACGAGACCGGTCGTGAGGCGCCGAGGCAGGCCGCGCAGGAGCAGGCAGGCGGCGAGCAGCGTGGCGGCGCAGGCCTGCAGGATGCCCGCCGTCGGCAGCACGGCCTGCAGCTGTAGCGCGGCGGCGCCGGCGGCGAACGCGAGGATCGCGCTGCGCATGCTGGGCCGGCGCCGTCAGGTGGGCGCGCAGCGTGGATGGGACCGCTCCCCGGCGCTCATGCCAGACCATCCTTGCCGAGTGAATCCGGCGGGCCCTCGCCGCTGCTTCCTGCTGCACCGGTGTCGAGATGCCGCACCAGTTGCCACGCGCTGGGCCGATGGATCAGTTCAGGATGCGCGCTCGGGCGCCGGTGGCGTTGTGCACGGAAAGTCGCCGCCGGAAGCAGGCTTCCCGCGGCAAACCATCGGGTCCCGTCGAGCGCGTCGCCGTCTTCACAGCGCCACCAGCCGCTGGCCGGACACGCCGCGCCCGTCTTCGCGATGCTGCCGATCGGAACCTGGAAACGTCCACTAGCGAGGTGACCCGCGGGGGTGAATCCCGGCTCGGACGCCGGTGTCGCCTGCGCGAGTCCGGGAACCGGCGCGACCCTGGCGCGGCGCCGCTTGTCGACCAGGCTCCAGAGCGTCGGCAGGCTGCTCTCGAAGCTGGGCTGTACGCCACGGAGTCGTTGCCATGTGGTTTGCGCTGGCAACAGCAAGGCCTGTGGCATGCGCTGTCCGCTGTTGACGAATTGCTGCTGGCCGCCAAATACGCCGATGCCATCCGCGCCGTCGCCACAAGCCCACCAACCGGTCTGCGGACACATCTCGCCGGCAAATACGCTCGTCCCCAGTGCCGCCCGTGCCTGGGCTGGCACGGGATCGCGGTTCTGCGTCGGTCGCACGCGGATGCTGGCAGCAATGCGCTCCCACAGGTCGAACATGGCTTCCTCGGACAGCGTCGACTGGACGGGGCTTCCGCCTGCGACCGGGTTGGCCCCCGACTCGAGTTCGAGCAACAGGAGCGGTGCGTACAGGTCATCCTGGCGACCGCCCATCTCCCATTGGAACGAATATCCTGTCGTGAAATTCGGCTCGCGCACCCGCATGACCAGCTCATCGCCGTTGAGACCATTGATGGTGCGCGGGCGCTCGCGCAGATGCGTGAATGCCAGGCGCATGACGAGCGGTTGGCGCGTCACGCTGCGTTCATGACGCGCCAACAATCCCGGCGCCGGGTCGGTGCCGGCCATCGACGACAGGACGATATTCACATCGGGATGGCCAGGCAGGCCGGCGAACATGATCACGCTCTCATTGCCCTTGTGCTCGAACGGCTCACGCACGATCGCCCGGTTAATGCAGAAGCCTTTTTCTGGTGGAATCTCACCGGGTCCCAGTGGCCGGATCTGGCGCAGCGTGCGTTCAAGCCGTGGTCCCACATCCAGCGCCCGGTGTTTCGCGCGGGCCGTGATGCTCATGCCCTCGACACGGACGATACCTGCAACGCTGACGTCTTCCATCTCGACCAGCCGGTCGTCTTCCATGGTCTGGCCTCGCTGCCTGTCATACACGACGATTTTTCCTCGCGCGTCATCGGCGCCGAAGACCTTGGCGGTTTCCACATGAGCGGGCTTTTCGTCGTGGCCGGCGGCGCTTACTTGCGACTCAAGTCCGGCGAGCCGTGCATCGAACTCCTGCTCGGTCTCGCTATCGGCGCTTTCCAGATCAAAGCCGCCCACAAAGCCGGACTGGATACTCACCTGCGCCTCGACCGGCAAGTCGATCAGGAAGCGGCCTACGCACACGGTCTTCATGTTGTCCGTCATCTTTGCCACCTTTTGCTTGTCCTGGACGGTCTGCACCGAGTTGGCGAGAAACGACACCAGCATCATGGACAGGGCCAGCAGCGCGCCGGCCCACCGCGCCCTTCGGCCGCCGAACCGCTTCATTGGATATCCTGCACAATCTTGACGATGAGATGGCGTGTGAGCAGCAGCATGCCATCGTTCTGGAAGCTGTCCTGATGCCGGAATCCACCGCTCGCGAAGATCTGGCGTGCGTATTGCCCCGGGCCCGCGCCAGACTGCACGGGTACGGTTTCGTCCCCGTGTGCATCTTGTGGCCAGATCGAAAACTGCAGTCGCAGCCCTTTCTCGACTTCGACGTCGCGCATGCCGTCGGCGGCTGACGCGACATACCTGGCTGCCCGGATATTGCCAGTCGTGAGTGCGACGCCACTGCTGGACGGTTCGCGCGCGACCCACTGGATCTGGCCGAAGGCCTTGAACGTCTTGTCCGCCCCATAGAATGCATAAGTCAGCGGGTGGTAATACGGTGCCCGCCCCCCCTTCGCGCCAAGCCCGCCGACGAGGAATCTGGTGTGAAAATGCTCGGCCTCGTCGATGCTCGTCCGGATCAGGCGCGTGACGCCGCCAGGGGCATCCGCATGACGGCGTGCAGGGTCGGCCAATCCCGGATCGATCATCCGGAACCAGGATGCCATGTCGCGATAGAAGTCGTAGGGATTCCCCTCGGGTAGCGCCAGGTGATCGCGCACCTGATCGCGCCGGTTCACCGAACGGATGGTCTTGACCAGCATCCAGGGCCGGGGGTAGAGATGATTGGGAAGCAGCTGGAGCACGCCCGGAGAAATCGCCATGATCGGCGTGGTTTCGGCGCTCGTCTCCCCGGCGATCTGGGCGAACTTGCTCGCCTTGACATTGTCAGCGAGCCCGTTGGTAAAATTGCCCCCTTCGGTGCCATAGGCGATGCGGCGATAGGCCACCGGCGCGCCCAGGGCCGGCATCACGGCATGCACGATGCCCGCAATATCGGCACGATTGCCGTCATCGGTGGAGCTCAACCTGGCGCAGGCGCGCGCCACCAACCCGCCCATCGAATGGGTGAGCAGGATAACCTCGTTGCATGTGTGCTTGCGCTCGACCCAGAATTGCTTGATGTCGTCGATGCGCTTGCGCAGTTGCCGGGCTGCGGTTTCACAGGACGCGAGCCAGTTATAGCCAAATGCATACACGGGATACTGATAGGCAGCGTATTTTTCGAGCTCTTGTTCCGTCACATTGTCGACCGTCCGGACACCCCAGCGCTCGGCTTCGCACTGCATGACGCGTTTCCAGACATGCCGCACCTGCCGGACGCCATGGGGCGACACCTGGAACGTCCGGTCCAGGTGCCGCTGGAGGTCGACCAGCAGCGCGCCATACGATGACGCGTGCACCTCGCCCCAGCCACGCTCGCGCATGACCGAGGAATCGAGCGCGCAGAAAGGCACATCGAGCGAACCGCCCGGATCGACTTCGAGGATGCCGGGATCGAGGATACGCTGGCGCATCGCCGGCGAGCGGTCTTCCCATTTGGCGGCCTCGCGATATCCTTCGAGCGAACCATTCGGCGGGCGCCATGCCGACTCGCCAGGCTTGAGTACGCCGTCCTTCCGCGCGTTCGGCTCGCGGCGCGCCCGCAAATTCGATCCCATGATCCCGGGCACGAAAATGACCGGTATGACCTTGCGTGAACCGATGGTCACCCTGGCCCGCACCTTGAAGGCGGTCGGGGTCGCGACAGTATGCGCCACCAGGGTTCCATCGCGCTCGACAGTCGGCTGGGGGATGGGGCGGGTCGGCTCCTTCATGTCCGGCCCGCACCGGGATCGTCTGGTTCGTCGTCGGGTAGCAGGCGGATTTCGATATCGCCCATGGCGTAGCTGCAGAGGATGCTGGTGCGGCCTTCGTCGTCGGTCACGCCCTGAATGCGCGTGCCGTCCTCGTGGCGCGCGACATAGCGCTTGCCCCGCGCCGGCAGATTGGTCTGGCGGTCGAGCACGACCACCCGTTCATCGGTCTCGAGCTCGGTCGCCGGCAGGCGCAGGCCGGCCGGGGCGCCGCCGCCGGGGGACAGGTGCTCGACCGCCGTCGCCCTGACCACGTGCTTGCCGCTGCTCTGGTGCGTGATCGTGCCGCCGTCCCAGTCGGTCTGGGTGCCTTGCGACACGACCTTCACCGACGGCGCTTCCAGCTCGATGCCGGTGGCGGCGATCAGGCGGATGCGGCTGGACGACTTGATCTCGATATCCCCGCGGTGCGTCTCCACCACGATGTCGCCGCGCGCGGCGATCAGCTTCATGCCCAGTTCATGGGCGAACATGCTCAGGGCGCGCGAAGCGCGCAGGAACAGGCTGCGCCCGGTCGCCAGCTCGGCGTCGCCGGTCGAGACGATGTCGATCTTGGTGTGGGCGCCCAGGGCGATGCTGTCGTCGCTGGCGAGCACCACGCCGGCCGGCGCGCTCACCGCCACCATCGGCGCGCCGCCCTCGCCGGCTCCTTCGGCCAGCCGCGGACCGACATTCGAGCCGTCGTGCCACTCGCGCAGCCGCGCGGCCAGCGCATCGAGCCGCGGTCTGGCTTGCTCGCTCTCGCCATGATCGGCCGCCAGCCTGCCGAGCGTGTCGAGCACCCCGTGCATCACCTCGGCGATGCCGACCAGACCGCCCCGTTCCAGCTGGGCGCCCGCATCACGCTGATTGCCCCCCGCGCTGAGCAGGATGCCCTCGCCGCCGCGCAGCGCCACCGCCTTGTCGCTGCGCAGCTCGGCACCTTCGCCGCGCGCCCCTGCCTGGCCGTTGGCGCGCGGTTCGGACAGCCAACCAAGATTGAGCTCGGAGCCCGCATGCTCGCTCGCGAGCTGCACGCCGATCTGGCCGGGCGTATCGTCGAACACGAGCTGGCCTGCGCGCGCGCCGCCGATCTCGCGGCTGCGCATCCCCGACAGGTAGCGGTTGCCCGGCAACTCGCCTGCACGACTCAATGCCGGCGGCTGCGCGCGCTGGTTGTACAGCTGCGACAGGATTACCGGACGGTCGGGGTCGCCGCCCATGAAGGCCACCAGCACCTCGGTGCCGACGCGCGGCAGGCCGAGCGTGCCCGATTGCTGGTGGCTGCCCGGCCCGGCGCCGGCCCAGTTCGACGCGACCCGTACCCAGGCCGAATCAGCCGGCGAGTCCGACGCGCCGGCGCCATGCGCATGACGGTGGTCGTTGCTGCGCATGCCGGGAAAGCGGATCTTGACCCGACCCAGCGCGTCGCAATGCACTTCTTCGCCGGGTGGGCCCGTGACGATCGCGCTTTGCAGTTGCGGATGCGGCAGGTCGGTCCCGGGGTCGAAGCTGGGCACCAGCGGGATGCCGCGCCGCACCGCGTCGAAACTCACCCGCACCCGTACGGCGTCCAGCGACGGCGGCGCATCCGGAAACGCCGCGCCATCCATCCAGGCGCCCATCAGGCGCCGCACGCGCGCACGGACGTCGGCCGGGAGGTTGTTCTCGGCCTCGACGTGCAGCGCGGTGATGGCGAAGTCGCGTTCGGCCACCGGATGGGTGTCGATCTCGGGATGCCCGTCCAGGGTGAACCACTCGCCGGCGCGCAGGTCGCGCACGTCGCCCTCGCCATGGAAGCACTTGGTCTCGAATTCGTGGCGGTTCATGCGCACCTGGCCCAGGCGCCAGTGGTCTTCGACGTCGTTGCCGGCATGCGGCATTTCGACCTGGTAGTCGTCGAGACTGGCGGCAAGCTGGTTGCCGCTGCGGCCCTGGTCGGCCATGCTGCGCGCGGTCGTGGTCATGAACTGGGTGCCGAGCGGGTTGCGGTAGTCCCAGCTGTGGCGGGTAGTGCTGCCTAGCTGCAGCCGGCGCGCGGCGCACCAGGAAACGATGGTGTCGCGTTCTTCGGCGGCGCCGCCGCGGTGGTAGCGCACCGTGCCGGCGCCGTTGCGCGGCAGCGAGTTGGCGTCGGCAAACAGCACCAGCGTGTGCACCGGCGATGTGTCGCGCTCGACCTCGAGCGCCATGGTGCGCGCGTGGCCGGGCCGGAAGGTCCAGGCCACGCCGCGCCGGCGCAGCAGGCGGCGGATGAACGCGGCGTCGGATTCGTTGTACTGCATCGTCTGTTCGCGCGGCGGGAACTGGCGCATGTCGAACAGCGGATCGAGTTCATATTCGAAGGCGCTGGCCAGTACCGCGTTCGACTGGCGCCATTCATCGAACAGCACCTGCACGATCTCGAGCTCGTTCTGGTTGCGGAACACGCGGCTGTTGACACGCTTTTCCATGATCGCCAGCGCGTCGCGGATCACCAGCTGATAGAGGCCCAGGCCGCCGTCGTGGTCGCCGGCGCGCGCCTCGGCGACGATGCCGCAGGCGCCGCGCAGTTGGCCGCGGTCGGTAACGAACTGGATCTCGGCCGGCAGCGCGATCAGTTCCTTGAGCGGCAGGCGCGGCGTCGAGGCGACGCAGGTAACCGTGTATTCGAGGCCGCCGCAAACCGACTCGCTGCCGGTGACCCGCTGCGGCAGCAGGACTTCATCGGCAAGGTGGTCGGCGTGGCCCAGACGCAGCCGGATCGGCCGGTGCGCCGTCGCCAGCGACCTTTCGTGCTGCAGCATGCGCAGGAATTCGCTCGTGCTGTCCAAGGGGTTCTCCTGTCCGGTGGCAGTCGAGTCGGGCTCGACTCGTCGAAGGAGAATCTTGGCATGGCGGTATCCAGCGTGGTTTGCTCGCGGTCACAATTGACGAGTGAACTACGCCGAAAACCGATACTCGTGGCTTGCCGTCAAGGGAGCAGCGCGGCCAGCCGCGGAAGCGCCGCCAGCGAGGCATGGTAGGCCGCCTCGCGCACCGCTTCCACGCCGACCCCGCGCAGCTGGGCCAGGGTAGCGCCGATGCCGGGAAGTTGATCGGGACTGTTGCGACCCGGATGAATCCAGCTCGGCGCGATGTCCGGGGAATCGGTTTCCAGCACGATCGACGCCAGGGGCAGCTCGGCCGCCAGGCGCCGGATCTGGCGCGCGCGCGTGAAGGTCATGTTGCCGCCGAATCCCAGGTGAAATCCAAGGTCAATGAAGTTTTGCGCCTGCTGGAAACTGCCGTTGAAGGCATGGGCGATTCCCGCTGGCGGGCGAATCTGGCGCAGGTGCTTGAGCACCTGGTCTTGCGAGCGGCGCACGTGGGTCAGGACCGGCAGGCCGAAGTCGCGCGCGATGCGCAGCTGTTCACGGAAAAACCGCGCCTGCTTGTCGCGCATTGCCGGTTCGGTCAGTTCGGGAATGAAGAAATCCAGGCCGATCTCGCCGATGCCCACGAAGCGCGGATCCAGCAGCGCCTGCTCCACCCGCGTGCGCAGGTAGTCCAGGTCTTCGTCGCGCGCCTGCGGCACGCAGATCGGGTGGATGCCCAGCGCATAGCAGGTGTTCGGGCTGCCATGCGCCAGTCCGGCCACGGCGTCGAAATTAGCGCGCTCGACCGCGACGATCACGATCATCGACACCCCGGCCTGTTGCGCCTTGCGCGCGACCCCGGCGCCGTCGCCGCCGTATTCGCGCGCATCCAGGTGGACGTGGGTATCGATCCACATCGATTACGCCTCCGCCGCCTGCAGGCCGTGTTCGGTCATGCGCAGCACGCGGTCGCAGCGGCGCGCCAGTTCCATGTCGTGGGTGACGATCACGAAGGCGGTGCCGAGGGTACGCGACAATTCCAGCATCAGGTCGAAGATGATCTGCGCGGTGGTGTGGTCCAGGTTGCCGGTCGGTTCGTCGGCCAGCACGCATGCGGGCTGGGTCACCAGCGCGCGCGCCAGCGCCACCCGCTGGCGTTCGCCGCCGGACAATTCGCCCGGCCGGTGCACCACGCGCTTGCCCAGGCCCACGCGTTCCAGGATCGCTTGCGCGCGTTCGAGCGCCACCGGGCGTGCCTCGCGCCGGATCAACAGCGGCATCATGACATTGTCGAGCGCCGTAAACTCTGGCAGCAGGTGGTGGAACTGGTACACGAAACCCAGCGCCGTATTGCGCAATTCGCCGCGGCGCGCTTCGGACAGCGTCGCGAAATCCTCGCCATTCAGGGTCACCGAGCCGCTGCTCGGGGTATCCAGGCCGCCCAGCAGATGCAGCAGGGTCGATTTGCCGGAACCCGAGGCGCCGACGATGGCGACCCGCTCGCCGCGGTGCACGGCGAAGTCGATCCCGTCGATCACGCGCACTGTGGCGTCGCCCTGCTTGAAGGTCTTGCCGAGGCCACGGCAGGCCAGGATCGGGGTTGCTGCGGACACCGGTGCCTCACTCATAACGCAATGCCTCCGCCGGTTTCACACGCGAGGCGGCCCAGCTCGGGTACACGGTAGCGGCGAACGCCAGCAGCACCGAGATGACGCCGATGATCGCGACGTCCGGACCATGCAGGTCGGACGGCACGGTACTGATCAAATATATATCTTTGGACAAGAACTCCACTCCCAGCAAACGTTCGATGAACGGGACGATGACATCGATGTTCAGGCTGACCGCCACCCCCATGGCGACGCCGGCGAGCGTCCCCAGCACGCCGACCACCGCGCCCTGCACCATGAAGATCTTCATGATCGATTGCGGCGACGATCCCAGCGTGCGCAGGATCGCGATATCGGCCTGCTTCTCGGTCACCGTCATCACCAGGCTCGAGACCAGGTTGAAGGCGGCCACCGCGATGATCAGGGTGAGGATAATGAACATCATCTTTTTTTCGGTCTGTACGGCAGCGTACCAGTTTGCATTGAGCTTGGGCCAGTCGCGCACCACCAGGTCGCCCTCCTTCGCGCCCTGCATCGTGCTCCGCAACTGCTCGGCCACTTCCGGCGCTTCGCGCATGTTCGCGATGCGCAGGCGCAGGCCCGACGGCGCCGCCAGGCGCTCCAGGCGCTGGGCGTCCTCGACGTGGATGAACGACAGCGCCGCATCGAAGTCGAAGTGACCGGCCTCGAAGATGCCGGCGACCGTGAAGCTGCGCGTGCGCGGCACCATGCCGGCCGGCGTCACCTGGCCCTGGGCCAGCACCATCGTGACCTTGTCGCCCAGGCCGACGCCCAGCGCGCGTGCCAGCGCATAGCCGAGCACGATATTGAACTGGCCCGGCTTGAGCGCATCGAAGCTGCCGGCGCGCACCTGCTGCGCCACGGTCGACACCTGGTTCTCTTCGCCCGGCAGCACGCCGCGCACGATCGAGGGCCGCATCACCCCGTCGCGCACGAGCAGGCCCTGGGTCTCGACAAACGGCGCAGCGCCCAGCACATTCGGATTGCGCAGCGCCTCCCTGCTTGATGCGCGCCAGTCCGGCAGGCTGCCCGAAGCGTCGAACACTTCGATATGGGCCAGCACCGACAGCATGCGGTCGGTGACCTGCTTTTGAAAGCCGTTCATCACCGACAGCACGATGATCAGGGCCGCGACGCCCAGGGCGATACCGGCCACCGAGATCAGCGAAATGAAGGAGATGAAGCTGCTGCGCCCGCTGCGCTTGCCGGCGCGCGTATAGCGCAGGCCGACCTGCCATTCGTACGGCAGTCTGTGGATGATGCTCATGCGTATGTGTCTCGAGAAGATGAAGCGGGGTAGGTCATCGTGCGGCGCTCATTCATACCGCAGGGCCTCGGCCGGTTTCACGCGCGAGGCGGCCCAGCTCGGGTAGATCGTGGCCAGGAAGGCCAGCACCACGGCCACGCCGCCGATCCAGCCGACGTCGCGCCACAGCAATTCGGACGGCATCTCGCTGATCAGGTAGACCTCTTGCGACAGGAAATGCACGCCGAGCATGCGCTCGATGGCCGGCACGATCACGTCGACGTTCAGCGCCACCAGCACGCCCAGCCCCACGCCGAGCAAGGCGCCCAGCATGCCGACCAGCGTGCCCTGCACCATGAAGATCTTCATGATCCCGCGCGGCGACGCGCCCAGGGTGCGCAGGATGGCGATGTCGGCCTGCTTGTCCTTGACCGTCATGACCAGGGTCGACACCAGGTTGAAGGCGGCCACCGCCACGATCATGGTAAGAATAATGAACATCATGTTCTTCTGCGATTGCACGGCGGCGAACCAGACGGTGTTGACCTTGGTCCAGTCGCGCAGGATCAGGTCGCCCGCCATCGACTGCTGCAGCTCATGGGCCACGCGCGGCGCCTGCCGCAAGTCGGCCAGGCGCAGGCGCAGGCCGGCCGGCATCGTGGCCCCGGTCGCGGCCTCGGCGTCCGCGATGTTCACCAGCGCCAGCGTGGAATCGAATTCGAAATGGCCGGCCTCGAAGATGCCGGAAACGGTGAGCGCGCGCGTACGCGGCAACGCATTCTCGCCGGGCGAACTGGCGCCGCCCAGGATGCCGCCACTGGCCACCAGCAGCGACACGCGGTCGCCCATCTCGACGCCGAGCGACCTGGCCAGGGCCCGGCCCAGCACGATATTGAAGGAGCCGGGACGCAGCGACTCGAAGCTGCCCTCTTTCATCTGGCGCACCACGTCCGACACCTTGGCCTCTTCGATCGGCTCGACGCCGCGCAGCAGGGCCGGCTTCATGACGCCGTCGACCAGCAGCATCGATTGCGCATCCAGGAAAGGCGCGGCGGCGCGCACCTCGGGATGGCGCAGCGCCTGGCTGCTGTTCGCGCGCCAGTCTGGCAGGGCGCCGCGCGCATCGAAGACCTCGACATGGGCCAGCATCGACAGCATGCGGTTGGTGACTTCTTTCTGGAAGCCGTTCATCACCGACAGCACCACGATCAGGGCCGCCACGCCGAGGGCGATGCCGGCCACCGAGGCCATCGAGATGAAGGAAATGAAGCTGTTGCGGCCGCTGCGCTTGCCGGCGCGGGTATAGCGCAGGCCGATCTGCCATTCGTAGGGGAGTTTCTGGGTGATGCTCATGGTTGGGTCGTGCTCACGCTGTCGGTCCGGTTCTTGTTGTTCTGGCTTCGCCAACCCGGCAGTTTGCCAGACAAACCGCTTTTGTGGCGCGGATTATCAAATAACCATGTGCCAGCGCCCCCTGGCCAGCCGAGATCAAACCCGCGAGCCGGCCGATTTTGTCCTAGAATAGCGGGATGGCTCATATTACGCTTGTCCTGCCGTTCGCCCTTCCCCTCCCCGAATTCGCACCCGACCTTGTTCGCGCCCTGCAGGCGCCGGCGCTGGGCGCGCTGCTGTCGCGCACTTCGCGCTTAGAGCGCGCTCCCAGGGCCGATATCGTCCACGCCCTGCCGCATGAAACCTGGCTGGCGCGCGAACTCGGACTCGGCCAGGAAGGGCCGACGCCGTTCGCCGTGGCCGCCATGAGCGGCTTTGGTATCGATCCTGGCCAGGGGCGCTGGCATATCGTCACGCCGGCCCATATCCAGATCGCGCGCAGCCACCTGATGATGGCCGACACCCGCCAGGTCAGCCTGGCCGACGACGACGGCCAGGCCCTGTTCGAGGCGGCGCGCGGCCTGTGCGAAGAGATCGGCCACACACTGCGCTACGGCGACGCCCATACCTGGTTCCTGCGCGCCGACGACTGGACCGGTTTCGATACCGCCAGCCCCGACACCGTGGCCAATATGGACTTGACCGACTTCATGCCCAAGGGCGCGAAGGCCCAGGCCTACCGCCGCCTGCAGAACGAGGTGCAGATGGCCTGGCACGCTCATCCCGTGAACGCCGCGCGCGAGGCGCGCCGGCTGCCGGTGGTGAATGCGTTCTGGGTCTGGGGCGCGGCGACGCAGGCGCCGGCGTCGACCAGGGCGCTGGCCAGCTACGCCGCCCCCGGCTGGCTGACCGCCCTTGCCAGCTTGCGCCTCGATTCGCTCGACGGCTTGGACGGCGTCCTCGGGCGAGATGGCCTGCTGGTCGCCGGCAACCTCGGCGAGGCCGCGCTGGCCGCCGACTGGAACGGCTGGCTGCAAGGCATGCAACACCTTGAGGAAACCCTGTTCGCGCCCCTGCTGGCCGCCGTCAGGGATGGCCGCGTGAAGTCGCTGCGCCTGGTAATGAGCAGCCGCGAAGGACTGCTCGAGGCGACGACCAGCGCGATGGCGCAACGCAAATTCTGGCGCAGCCCCACGCTCGATTCACTGGCTGGACACTGACTTGACCACCAAGACCCGCATCTCCACCCGCCCCTGCCCGTTCCGCGTGTCGGAACTGCTGCGCCAGGACGGCGTCCACCCGGTACTGGCGCGCATCTATGCCGCGCGCGGCCTGGAGCACGTGCGCGAGCTCTCGAGCGAGCTGGCGGCGTTGTCGCCGCCGGCCGGCCTGAAGCACATCGACGCCGCCGCCGTCTTCCTGGCCGACGCGATCCAGGCCGGCAAGCGCATGACCATCGTTGCCGACTACGACTGCGACGGCGCCACCGCCTGCGCGGTCGCGCTGCGCGGCCTGCGCGCCATGGGCGCCCAGGTCGACTACTTCGTGCCGAACCGCGTGGTGCACGGCTATGGCCTGACGCCCGGGATCGTCGAGATCACCGCGCGCGAAAAGAACCCCGACATCATCGTCACGGTCGACAACGGCATCGCCAGCATCGAGGGCGTGCTCGAGGCCAACCGGCTCGGCATCGAGGTCGTCGTCACCGACCACCACCTGCCGGGCGACGCCCTGCCGCCGGCGCGCGTGATCGTCAATCCGAACCAGCCGGAGTGCGGCTTCCCGAGCAAGCACCTGGCCGGCGTCGGTGTCGTGTTCTACGTGCTGCTGGCCCTGCGCGCAGAGCTGCGCAAGCGCGGCGTGTTCGACGCCCAGACCCAGCCCAAGCTCGACAGCCTGCTCGACCTGGTCGCGCTGGGCACCGTCGCCGACGTGGTCAAGCTCGACGCCAACAACCGCATCCTGGTCGCCCAGGGCCTCAAGCGCATGCGTGCGGGCCGCATGCATGCCGGCGTCGCCGCCCTGTTCCGCGTGGCCGGCCGCGAAGCGCGCTGCGCCTCGCCGTTCGACCTGGGCTTTGCCGTCGGTCCGCGCCTGAACGCCGCCGGCCGGCTCGAAGACATGGCGCTCGGCATCGAGTGCCTCATCACCGACGACGAGGGCCGCGCCTGGGCCATCGCCCAGCAGCTCAACGAGATCAACCTCAAGCGCCGCGAGATCGAGGCCGAGATGCAGGACACGGCCCTGATCCACCTCGACAGCTTCGAGCCCGCCAGCGCCAGCACCATCGCGGTATTCGACGAAGGCTGGCACCAGGGCGTGATCGGCATCGTCGCCTCGCGCCTGAAAGAAAAATTCTTCCGCCCGACGATTACCTTCGCGCCGGCCGGCGACGGCTGGATCAAGGGCTCGGGGCGGTCGATTCCGGGCTTTCATTTGCGCGATGCGCTCGACCTGGTGTCCAAGCGCGTGCCGGGCCTGATCGACAAGTTCGGCGGCCACGCGATGGCGGCCGGCCTGTCGATCCGCCTGGATGCTCTCGACAGTTTTTGCCAGGCCTTCGAGGCGGTCGGCCAGGCCTGGCTGACCGAGGCCCAGCTCGAGCGCATCGTCGAGACCGACGGCCCGCTGGAAGACGAGTTCTATTCGACCCAGTTCATCGCGCTGATGGACGACCAGGTGTGGGGCCAGGGCTTCGCGCCACCCGTGTTCTGCGACGAATTCCGCGTGGTCAGCCAGCGCATCCTGAAGGAGCGTCACCTCAAGCTGCTGCTGGAAAAGAACGGCCGCCGCTACGACGCGATCTGGTTCGGCCACACCGACAGCCTGCCCGAGCGCGCGCGGGTGGCGTTCCGGCTCGATGCCAATGAGTACAATGGCGTGACCAAGGTGCAGCTGCTGGTCGAGCACGCCGAGGCGGCCTAGCGTTACTCCCGTCCTTTCAGCCGGTACCACGCGATCCCGATCAGCTCGTACGACGCATACCACGAACGGCGCAAACCCTCGGCGCTCGGCACCCAGGCGCCCAGGCCGCGCGCCTGCCGGCTGAAGAACATGGTCGGCGCGTCCGTCACCTGCAGGCCGCCGCGCTGGAACGCGGTGCGGGCGCGTTGCATGTGCATCGCATCGGTCACCAAGAGCACACGCTCGACCTTGTCGACGCGCAGCAGGGCGGCGCTGAAGGCCGCATTGTCGGCCGTATTGCGCGAACGCTTCTCGACCCAGCGCACCGGCACCCCGAAATCCTCGCGCAGCGCACTTGCCATCGTATCGGCAAGGCTGGTCTCGCCGGCGCGCGGCGCGCCGCCGCTGACCAGGATCGGCAGGCCGGTGCGCCGGTGCAGGTGCGCCGCATAGCGCAGGCGCGCCAGCGCGATATAGTCCGGGATGTCCCGGCCGCCGTATTCGGGGGCACCCTGCAGCCGGCCGGCGGCCAGCACCACGATCGCCTGCGCGCCTGCTTTCTCGGGCCAGCGCAGCGGCGTGGTCATTGCGTCGAGCGGCGCGACCAAAAAGCGCGCGCCGCCATTGCTCGACAAGAAGACCAGCAGCGCCAGCGCCGAACCGGCGACGATATTGCCCGCGCGCCGCCAGCGCCGCCGCAGCAGCAGGCCGATAACGATCAGCGAGAACAGGCTGGCGGGTGGCAGAATCAGGTTGCGCGCAATCGCATTGAGCAGTTCTATCACGGGGCGGTCGTGGTTGACGGGGACAAGGCAGTATAAACCTCGCAATAATTCCCGGCGACATGATGATGGCGATCCCGCTATGATTGCCCGGTTACGGACTACCGCCGCCGGCCAGACCGGCGTCATTACGCATGTTTTCACTCATCCTCAACGGCATCGGCACGCTGATGCATTTCTATGTGGCGCACCGGCTGTATGCGCTCGGCCCCGTACGCGCGCGCATCGGCGCGCGCTGGTGGTGGCTGGGCGCCGTCGCGGTGTGGGCGGTCTACCTGCTTGGCGTGCGCTTGGGCGACGCCGCCCTCGACTGGCGCTGGTGGCCGGGCCAGTTCGCCATGACCTGGCTCGGCATCCTGTTCGTGATGGCGCAATACCTGCTGGTCGCCGACCTGGTGACCGGCTTCGGGCTGTGGCTGCGCAAGTTCGCGCAGAAGATCCTGGCGGCCGGCGCCATCGCCGGCGTCGCGGTCAGCGCCTTCGCCATCTTCCAGGCAGTACGCGCACCGACGATCATCGAGCATGAACTGGCCCTGGCCGGCCTGCCGCAGGAACTGGACGGCACGATCCTGGTCGCCATCAGCGATACCCATCTCGGCGCCCAGCGCCGCGCCGCCTGGCTGGGCAAGCGGGTCGAGCAGATCAACGCACTCGACCCGGGCGCGGTGGTGATGCTGGGCGACCAGGTCGAGGACGAACCGATCAACGACGACCAGCTGGCGCCGGTGCTGCGCCGCCTGCGCGCGCCGCTGGGCGTGTGGGCGGTGACGGGCAATCATGAATACTATGGCGACGCCGGCGGCACCATCGAGGAATTTTCGGCCGGCGGCGTGCAATGGCTGCGCGACGAGCGGGTCGAGATCGCGCCCGGCCTGCACCTGGCAGGCCTGGACGACATCGGCCGGGCCATGCGCGGTGGGGGCGACATCTATGCCGGACTGGGACGGACGATCCCCAGCCGCGCGCAAGGCGCCACCATCCTGCTGGCCCACATCCCGGCGCCCGGCCTGGTGGAGCGCGCCGCGCGCGAGGGCGTGAGCCTGATGCTGTCCGGGCATACGCACGGCGGGCAGATCTGGCCGTTCAGCTATCTCGTCAAGCGCGAATTCCCGCACCTGGCGGGCCTGCACCGCGAAGGCGATATGCAGCTGGTGATCAGCCGCGGCGCCGGCGGCTGGGGGCCGCGCATGCGGCTGTGGCAGCCCGGTGAGATCCTGAAATTGACGCTGCGCTCGCCGCGACCTTAGGCGTCATCTCGCGGAAGGCGGGGCGGCGCGCGGCCGGTAGGTTTCCCCGATCTTCATCACGAAGAATGCACCGTCGGCCACGCCCTGCGCCCTGCGCGCGGTGGCGAGGTCGATCGCGGCCTGGTCCAGCCGCTCCTGCCCCATCGGATACGTCCCCCAGTGCATGCCGACGCTGCGCCTGCTGCGCAGCTCGCGGTGGATGCGCACCGCCTCGTCCGGGCTGACGTGGGAGTTGCGGTACCAGATCGGCTGGTAGGCGCCAATGCCGATTGCCGCCAGGTCGAAGCCGTCGAAACGCGCGGCGATATCCTGGATGTCCTTCGAATACCCGAGGTCGCCCGAAAAGAAGAACGAGAAGCCCGGCCGCGTCACCGCGAAACCGCCCCACAGGGTTGCGTTGCGGTCCCACAGCGAACGCGCCGACCAGTGGTGCACCGGCAGCAAATGCAGCTCCAGCCCCTGGTAGACGGTCTTGTCCCACCAGTCCAGCTTGACGATGCGGGCGCGGTCGCCGCCCGTCACGTTCCTTTCGAGCCAGATATCTACCCCCAGTGGCGCCACCAGCAGCGGCGGCCCGCCAGCCTGCCGGTACAGCCGGCGCAGCGAGTCGCGCGACAGGTGGTCGTAATGCGAGTGGCTGATCAGGATGACATCGATGCGCGGCAGGTCGGCGATCGCCACGCCCGGCGGCTGGTGGCGCCTGGGGCCGGCGAACGGCAGCGGCGAGGCGCGCTCGTCGAACACCGGGTCGAGCAGGATGTTGACCCCGGTGCCGGTCTGGAACAGGAACGTTGCATGGCCGATCCATGTCAGCGCCGGCGTGTCGCGGTTGGCGTGGATGAAGGCGAGATCGGGCGCCACCGCCGGGATCGGCGCGCTCGGCGCGCGCACCGCTTCGTCCTCGGTCCAGTTCTTGATGCGCGCCGCCCAGCCCTCGAAAAAGCCGAGCTTGGGACGCTGGTAGGCGGGATTCGACGGATAGTTGTTGGCGAAGCCTTCCGGACGGTGGTGCGGCTTGGTGGAGTCGAAATACGGATTTTGGTTCGCGCATCCCGCCCCGAACAGGGCAAGGATCAAGACGAGTGATGCGGGTAAAGTACGCATGCGGCAGTGCCCAGGCTGTCGAAAACGCAAGTATAGGCTGGGCGTTGAGCTCATTATCAAGAAATTGCCATAAACGTGAGAATGCGTTGGCAAGCTTGCCATCATCCGCCGCCCGACCCGTGCCCCGGACGCGGAATGACGCTTATTTCGGTCCGGTTCTCGCCTCTGCCTGATGTGTTTTCCCCGGCTTTCCGGTACCATATCGCCTTTTGCTGGCCGGCTATTTTGCGTCGGCAGTCCCGCAGCGGAATCATCGCTTCCCGGGAGTTCAATGTCAGAGCCCGCCAGTGCAGGACGCAAAGCCGGGTTCCCTCTACTGGAAGCGAATGGAGAATCCCCAGATCCCTCGGCCGCGCCCCCGCAATCTCGTCTTGCTCGGCTGCGTGCTGCTGTTGTTGCTCATGCTCGGCGCCGAAGCGCTGCGCTGGAGCCGCGACGCGCACGCCGCGGCGCAGCCAAGCCTGGCCGGCGCCGCCGGCGCCGGTCCGGTCACGCTCACCGAACTGTCGCACACCCACATCCCCGCGCCGCAAGGCATGCCGTCGGCCCACGCCAGTTCGATGACGCCGCTGCCGGGCAACCGCATGCTCGCCTTCTGGTGGGCCGGCAGCCGCGAAAGCGGGCCCGACGTCAAGGTATTTGCCTCGACCTGGGCCAACGGCGCCTGGAGCGCGCCGTGGGTGGTCGCCAGCCGCGAGTCGCTCGGCGCCGAACTGGGCTTCGGCGTACGTCGCATCGGCAATCCGGTCGCCTGGACCGACCGCGACGGCAGGATCCACCTGTACGTCGTGGCTACCGGCCTGGGCGGCTGGGCGGCGGCGCGCATCGCCCACATCGTCTCGCAGGACCGGGGCGCGAGCTTCCATGTGCGCCGCGTACTGCCGACCTCGCCGCTATTCAATACCAGCGCGCTGGTGCGCACCTCGCCGCTGGCGCTGAGCGATGGCGGCTGGTGGCTTCCTGTGTATTTCGAAATCGGCAACAAGTACCCGATGCTGATGGCCTTCGACGCCCAGGGCAACCCGACTTCGCTGGCGCGCATCGGGCAAAGCACCTCGACCCTGCAGCCGGCCATCGTGGCTGTCTCGAAGACCGAGGTGCGCGCCCTGCTGCGCGACGACAGCGAAGCGCGCCGCATGCAGCACGCGGCCAGCCTCGATGGCGGCGCCAGCTGGCAAGACTTGCCGGCGCTCGACCTGCCCAACCATAACACCTCGATGGCGGCCATTCGCCTGGCCAGCGGCCAGTTCCTGATGCTGCATAATCACGCGGCCGACGACGCCTCGGCGCGCAGCGTCCTGCGCCTGTCGATCTCCGACGACATGCGCAGCTGGCGCACGGTCGCCGACATCGCCAGGGGCAAGGCGGGCGACGAGTTCTCGTATCCGACCCTGCAGCAGGTCGGCGAGGAACTGCACGTCACCTACACCTGGCAGCGCCAGGCGATCGCCCACCACCGCTACCGCATCCACGCCGGAGGGACCATCTGATGCACCTGCCGGACCTGTCACTGCAAATCCTGTACAGCCGCCTGGGCTGGGCCATTGTCGTCGCGGCGCTGGCGTGCGCCCTGTGGTGCGCTTCGTGGCGCGCCTTCGCGCGCCGCTCGTCGCCCCTGTCCCGGGTCGCGCTGGCGGCGGTGGTGGTGGCCTCGCTGGCGGCGATGGCGTTGCCGGGCGCGCTGTCGCCGGCCTGGTCGCTGGGCCTGGCGTTCCAGTATCCGAGCGGTCTGCTGGTCGGCTGCTGCCTGTTGCGCCTGGGCGAGCGCTGGAACGGTGTCCGGCGCAGCCAGGTCATGCCGCAGGCGCTGGCCGGCGTGCTGGCGGTCAGCGGCATCCTGTTGTATCTCGACGCCCTCGGCGTGCTGGCGCGCGGCTTTTATTATGCCGGCTTCGGCGGCGCGACCGCGCCACTGCTCGGCATCGCCGCGGCGGCCGGCTGCGTGTTCGCCATCGTGCGCGGCCATGGCCGTGGCCCGGCGAGCTGCCTGCTCGGCGCGTTCGCCCTGTTTGCGCTGCTGCGCCTGCCCACCGGCAACCTGTGGGATGCCCTGATCGACCCGCTGCTGTGGGGCTGGGCCGTGGTGACCCTGCTGGCTGGCGCCCTGCGCCGCACGGGCCGCCGCGCCTCCGATCGCCTGCAGGAGCGCGAACCCGAGCCGGCCAGCGCGCCGGCGCCCGGCCTGCAACCACTGGCGGCCAACCATTTTTCGTCTTTGAAGGAGTAATTTAGTGGTAGATAACAAATGGTACAAACACCCGGTGATCGTCTCGGCGACCATCATCAACGCTTTCTGCCTGCTGCTGGCACTGGTCTGGGCAAACAATTCGCATGAGCTGGCGCGCTTGCTGGTCGAGGACGGCATCGTCGAATGGATGCAGTTCCTGGCGTTCTCGCTCACTTCCGGCCTGCTGGGCTACGTCGCGATCGACCGCTGGAAGACGGAAGGTTTCGGTCTCGGCGTGCTGGTCCTGGCCGGCCTGACGGGCCTGGTCGCCCTTGCCGCGCTGGAAGAGATCAGCTGGTTCCAGCGCATCCTGCAAATCCAGTCGCCCGAATGGTTCCAGCAGCATAACCGCCAGGCCGAAACGAACCTGCACAATCTCGGCTTTGGCAAGGAAAGCCTGCACAAGGCGGTGCTGCTGAAGATCATCGTGATCGCTGGCTTGATCCACAACCTGTTCCTGCCGCTGCTGGCCCTCAAGCGTCCGTCCGTCCGCAGCTTCGTCGAGCGCTTCGGCCTGTACCTGCCGCCGCTGGCGGCCTCGGTGCCTTACCTGGTCCTGGTGATCCTGTCGCACCTGCTGGTCGACCATCCGCGCAAGGGCGAGCTGGGTGAAACCTTCGGCGCCGTGCACTATATGGCGACCGTCTTCGGCGCCTATTTTGTCGGCGTCAACTACGGCAAGAAGCCGCTGTTCGACGGCATCAACGCGCGCCGGGTGGCGGTGCTGTTCACGCTGCTGATGTTCTATCTGCTCATGACCGGCTGGATGCTCAGCGCCGGCGCCGGCGCCGATGCAGCGCTGGCCAGCGGTATCGGCAGGGACTGAGGGCGCCGGGCACGCACCCTCGTGCCAGGTCGTTCCCGACCGGTTCGACGCATCGCCGACATCGAACCGGTCCGTCAGCCTTCGCCCTGGCGATATTCGCTGAACACCTGCCCCATGAAGTCGACTACCGCCCTGATGCGCGCGCTGGTGCGCAGGCCGCTGTGCATCGACAGCCAGATATCCTGGTCCAGCGCGGGGATATGGGGAATGGCGGCAACCAGGTTGTCCAGATCGGCCGCGAGGAAAGTCGCAAGCACGCCGAGCCCGGCGCCGTGCGCCACGCCATCCAGGATCCCGAGCCCGTAGCTGCAGCGCATCCATGGCGCCGGGGCGCCAGGCAAGGCGCGCAGCCAGAGGTCGGACTGGAATTCCGCGCGTGGCTCATCGAAGCCCACGAACGGCACGCTGGCCCAATCCTGGTTCTCGAGGGCGGCGGCGTGGCGCGCCGCCACGTCGCGGCTGCAGTACAGGCCGAATGACAAGGTGCCGAGCTGCCGCGTGACCAAGTCGAGCTGTTCCGGACGAAAGGGCCGGACCGCGATGTCCGCCTCGCGCCGCGCCAGGCTGTAGGGCCGGTGCGACGTCACGATTTCCACTTCGACGTTGGGATGGGCGTCATGGAAGCGGGCAAAGCGCGTCGTCAGGAAATACGACAGCCACTCGTCGGTATTGATGCGCACGACTCCGGATGCGGCGTGCGCGTCCTGGCGGTCGCGGTTGCGGTCGATCTCGAGGGCGATCTCACCCATCTGGCTGGCCGCGGCGATGATGCCGGCGCCGAACGCGGTCGGCACGCAGCCGCCCTGGAAGCGCTCGACGACCCGTTGCCCGAGAGCCTCTTCCAGCGCATCGAGCCGGCGCGACAGGGTGGCCGCGCTGATTCCGGCTTTTCTCGCCGCAGCGCGCAAGGCGCCCTCTTGCGCGATCAGCAGCAGCAGGCGCAAGTCATCCCAGTTCGTATGTTTCATATTTGGAGCATGATGCCTCGATTTTGCCTCTGTGCATATATTTTCGTGTATGCGAAGATGCGGCCCTGCGTTTTATAGAGGATGTTTTGCATGCGTACTTTCCGTGACCGCGTTCGCCACGCGCTCCTGTTCGAGGCCGTCGCCCTGGCCATCTTCATTCCCGGCTCGGCAGCGCTGTTCGACCAGCCGGTCAACCACATGGGCGTGATCGGCATCGCTTCGGCGACCATCGCCACCGTCTGGAACTTCATCTTCAATATGGGGTTCGATCGCGCCATGCTGCGCCTGCGCGGCAGCGTCGACAAGACGATGACGATCCGGGTGGCGCATACCTTCCTGTTCGAAGCCGGGCTGGTCGCCATGCTCATCCCCTTGATCGCCTGGTACCTCGGCATTGGCCTATGGGCGGCGCTGGTCATGGATCTCGCGATCGTCACGTTCTACCTGATCTACGGTTTCCTGTTCAACCTGGGGTACGACCGCGTGTTTCCGGTCGCAGCGGTGGGCGCGCCGCATGGCGCCTGACCGCGACTACTGCCTGCAATCGCAGCCGCGGTCGAACACGACCGCCCAGCGCCCCGGCGCCTCCAGCCGCCAGACCGAATTGAAGCTGCCGATGCGGCGCCCCGCCGCATCGCGGATCGGTCCGGTGCTGTAGGCCAGCGTGCCCGACTCGACCACTTCCACCTGTTCCGGCTCCCATGAGAATGGCGGCTGCCCGCCGTCGAAGTAGCGGCGCCAGCCGGCCAGTACTGCCTCCTTGCCGTGCAAGGCGCCGCCATCGGCCATGAAGACCGCCTCGCGCGACAGGTAGCGGCCGAACCCCTCGAAGTCGCGCGCCGCCATGGTGGTCGCAAAGGCGCGCTCGTGCGCCATCACCTGGCGGCGCAGGTCGTCGCCCGACACCCGCGCGCGGCCGGCGGCGGCGGCGGCGGCCAGGCAGACGACGATCAGTGAAAGCGAGCTAAGGCGCATAGAAGGCGGAAAGGATATTTGCTGTTTGGCAATCAGCCGATTCTGTCATGGGATGCTCTGCTTGACAACTGGCCCTTTCATGCGATACTGAATTGGAGTATAAACACTCCACTATCGGAGAAAACATGAGCCTGGCCTTTGCCTACCCCAAGAGCCGCTTCGAACCGGCGACCCTGGTCGACCTCCATTCGCGGGCGGAGCGCGAACGCTTGTCGCAGTCGGCCCTGAAGGGGTTCTTCAAGCTGGCGGCAGCCTGGAACCTGCGTGACGACGATGCGCGCGAGCTGCTCGGCGGGCTTTCGTCGTCGTCGTTCTACGACTGGAAGAAGAACCCGGACCGGGTGCTCGAAGTCGACCGTATCACCCGCATCTCCTATCTGCTCGGCATCTACAAGAGCCTGCACATCCTGTACGGCGACAAGCTGGCCGACGAATGGGTGCAGCTTCCGAATACCAATCCTGTATTCACCGGCCGCACGCCGCTCGCCTTCATGCTCTGCGGTGGCCTGCTCGCGATGCACAGCGTGCGGCGCCTGCTCGACGCCCGGCGCGGCGGCCTGTGAGTCTCAAGCTGATGCCGCGGCTCACGCTGCTACGCAAGAACGACACCTGCCGCCTGATCCCGTCGCGCTTCGCCGACATGGAAGACTCCGTGCTGGCGCCGCTGGCCGAGAACGACGACATCCTGCGCGACCTGTTCGACCTCGATAACGCCACCAACGACCGCCTGCGCGGCGAGTCCGGGCTGTTGCAGGGCATCGGCATGGACGAACTGGTGTTCGGCGTGCCCAACTTCCGCATCATCAATGCGGCTTTCACCTACGCCCGGCCAGAGGGCAGCCGCTTCAACGACGGCGAGCGCGGGGCGTGGTATTGCGGCTTCGATGCCGAAACCTCGCTGGCCGAGGTCGTCTTCCACAAGACGGTGGAGTACGCCGAGATCAAGCGCTTCGACGACAGCGTCAGCTACCAGTGCCTGCTGGCCGACTTCAGCGCCAGCTTCCATGACGTGCGGGGGATTGCCGCATATGAGGATTGCCTCGATCCGGCCAGCTATGTCGCCTCGCAGGCGCTGGCGACCGAATTGCTCGCTGGGGGCTCGATGGGCGTCATCTACCCCAGTGTGCGGCATCCAGGCGGCACTTGCCTGGCCTGCTTCCGGCCCGCGCTGGTCGGCAATGTGCGCAAGGCGCAGACCTATCGGTTAACATGGGCGGGTTCGCCGCATCCTGCGGTCGAGATTCTTTGAACAGATTCACGATGAAAACCAAACCCGATAGCGAGTTAGCACTGCGCGACCCCGAACTGCACGACAAGATCAACCGCGAAACCGGCCGCGTCAAATGGAGCGAGCTGGAACGCCATTTCGCCAGCGGCTCGGTCATCTGGGTCAGCGAAGCGCTGGACCTGATCGAGGTCGCCCTGCGCATCGCCCATGATGATCGCGCCAGCGTGACGCGCTGGATGAACGAAGGCAGCGTGGCGAAGGTCAGCGATGCACAGGCGCAGGGCTGGCTGGACGCGGATGAAGTGTTGTGGGCGTCGGTGGTAAGCCCGTTCGTGCTGGTGCAGCCGGAGAAGAAACAGCTGCACTGAGCGCAGCATCCATGTGGTATGGGCGGGCCTCCCGTCCACGCCTCCGACCAGCAGGCGAGCGGCTGTTCCAGCGTGGTCTGGACGCGTGGACGGCTTGGCCGCCCACCCCATCGTTGTAACGCCAGATCGATTTACTGCGACAGATCGACCGCATACAGGGCGGTGCCCTTGCCGCTGCCATCATCGGCCTTCAGCTGCCTGACGTTGTCGATGCCCGCCTCCTGCGCCAACCCGACCAGCTCCGGCGCCGAATGGAACACCACCGGCCCCGCCGTTTTTACCTGCGCGAAACGCCAGCTGCGCGCCGCTCCCTGCGCCTTGCGGCTCAGTTCCCTGGCACTGCGGATGTACTCGATCAGGATATCGCGGTTATTGTCCGGCGACGCCAGCACCACATTGCCGCCGTCCAGGCCCGGGAAACCGCCGCCGCCGCTGGCGCGATAGTTATTGGTCGCCACCAGGAATTCCTGCTTCGCCTCGACCGGTTTGCCCTGGTACGACAGCTTGCGGATCCGGTCGCCCGGCGCGCGGGTGACGTCGATCTCGTAGCGCACGTCCGGCGATGTGATCGTATCGAAATTAAAGCTCGGGAAGCGTGCATTGACCAGTTCCTGCGGCTCGGCCCTGGCCGGGTCGATCGTATTGAAGCGCCCCGCCGCCGTCTCGAGCCACGCCTTCAGGCCCGCGCCGTCCACCTTGACCGCATACAGCGAGTTCGGGAACAGGTACAGGTCGGCCGCATTGTTCAGCGCCAGGTCGCCGGCCGGCACGTCCGTATAGTCGGCAACCGTCGGGAAGCCGGCCTTGAACGGCGCCGTCACCGACAGCACCGGCAGCTGCGCGTACTGCGGCAGGTTGGCCTGCACGTACCGGGCGACATATTCGGCCTGCGCGCGGTTCACCACTTCCAGCGCCGATGGATCGCCGACGTCGGCGAAGTAGGTGCTCATGCGAAAGCTCGACTTGCCCACCGGCGTCTTGACGTAGGCGATGGTCGCCTCGTGCTCGGCGCGCACCAGGGCCGTGACCTCGGCGTCGGGCTCGACGAAGGTCTTCGGCGCGGTCTGGGTCGAACGCGCCTCGACCACGGTCTTGTCCTTCTCGACCGTCCAGCGCTTGCCGTCGAACGCCAGCTGGAGCCGGACCACGCCCAGATGCTTGCCCCACTGGCCCGGCATCACCGCCGGCACGCCGTGCACCAGGCCGCGCGCCTTGTCCACGCCCGGCAGGTTGAACTGGCCGACGGTGCTGTCCTTGTTCGGGAACAGCTGGTGCGCGTGGCCCATCAGCACCACGTCCACCCCCGGCACCTTGGCCAGGTGCCAGTTGGTGTTTTCCATCCTTGGCGAATAGTCCGCGTCATCCAGGCCCGCATGGCCCAGCACCACCACCAGTTCGGCGCCCTTCCTGCGCATCTCGGGGATGTAGCGCTCGGCGCTGGCGCGGATGTCCACGGGTTTCACGCGGCCCTCGAGCCAGCGCTTGTCCCACGACATGATGTCCGGTGGGGTGAAGCCGATGATGCCGACCTTGACGGTGCTCTCGATCCGCTTGCCGTCCTTGCCGGTCGCGACGATCTTCTTGTCGATGATGCGGTACGGCGCAAACAGCGGTTGATTCGTCTGCAGGCTATGGATATTGGCCAGCACGATCGGGAAATCCGGCCCCGCGCATGGCCTGGCCTGCGGCTTGACGTCCTTGACCCTGAAACTGCTGCCGGTGATCTGGTTCAGGAATGACAGGCCATAGTTGAATTCGTGGTTACCCACGGTGCCGCCCTCGTAGCCGAGCGCGTTCATGATCTTGTAGATGCCCAGCACCTGGTCGCAGCGCGGCGGCTTGACCAACGCCTGGTAGTCGGCGAAGGCAGTGCCCTGGATCGTGTCGCCATTGTCGAGCAGCAGCGTGTTGGGGAATTCCTTGCGCGCCTGCCTGATCAGCGTGGCGGTGCGGTCGAAGCCGATCGACGCATCCGGCGCCAGCTTGTAGTAGTCGTAGCCGACCACGTTCGCGTGCAGGTCGGAGGTCTCGAGCACGGCCAGCACGGCGGTCGCACCGCTCGGGGTCTGGGCGGCGTGGACGGGAAGGATGAGCAGCAGCGGCGCGAACGCCATGCCAGTTTGGTAACGCAAGATGCGGTTCATGGGCATTCCGGGAAACAAGACGGGGCGATGATACGGCAGCGGCAGCCACCATGGCAATCCATACGGCGTCGTCGATGCAGTCGTCGGGTATAATCCCCGGTTCGATTCAATCAACCAATGAGACTGCCGAGACCATGGAAGCCGAACGCATCAACGCCATTTCCGCCCTGCTGAACGACCTGACGGGTCGCGAGGCCGAACTTCGGAGGTATCTTTGACTTCGATAAGAAGTCGGAGAAACTAGAACAGGTCAACCAGGAGATGGAAGATCCTTCCATCTGGAACGACCCGAAAAAAGCCCAGGAAATGGGCAAAGAAAAGAAAGCGCTGGAAGGCGTCGTGCACGTGCTCGAGAAAGCCAAGGCCGATCTCGCCGACGCACGCGACCTGTTCGACATGGCGCGCGAAGAAGGCGACGACGACACCATCGAAGCCGTCTCCAGCGACCTCGACGAAGTGCAGAAGATCATCGAGGCGATGGAATTTCGCCGCATGTTCAGCAATCCGATGGACCATGCCAGCTGCTTCATCGACATCCAGGCCGGCGCCGGCGGCACCGAGGCGCAAGACTGGGCCTCGATGCTGCTGCGTCAATATCTGCGCTACTGCGAACGCAAGGGCTTCAAGGCCGAGATCCTCGAACAGTCCGAGGGCGAGGTCGCGGGCATCAAGACCGCCACCATCAAGGTCGACGGCGAGTACGCCTATGGCCACCTGCGCACCGAGACCGGCGTGCACCGCCTGGTGCGCAAATCGCCGTTCGATTCGGCCAACGGCCGCCACACCTCGTTCACCTCGCTGTTCGTGTATCCGGAAGTGGACGACTCGATCGAGATCGAGATCAACCCTGCCGACGTGCGCATCGACACCTATCGCGCATCGGGCGCCGGCGGCCAGCACATCAACAAGACCGATTCTGCGGTGCGCCTGACCCACGGCCCATCGGGTATCGTCGTCCAGTGCCAGAATGACCGCTCGCAGCACCGCAACAAGGCCGAGGCCTGGGACATGCTGCGCGCGAAGCTGTACGAGCTCGAACTGCGTAACCGCATGAGCGAGCAGCAAAAGCTCGAGGATTCCAAGACCGACGTCGGCTGGGGCCACCAGATCCGCTCGTATGTGCTCGACCAGTCGCGTATCAAGGACTTGCGTACCGGCTTCGAAACGGGCAATACCAAGAACGTGCTCGACGGCGATCTGGACGATTTCATCTCCGCTTCCCTCAAGCAGAACGTTTAACAAGGTAGAGACCCGATGACCACATCCGCCCGCGCGCTGATCTTCGACATGGATGGCACCATCGTCGACAATATGGACTTCCACACCCAGGCGTGGATCACCTTCTTCGCGCGGCGCGGCAAGGTCATCGAGCCCGAAGCCTTCTTCCGCGACACGGCCGGCCGCCAGGGCAAGGAAATCCTGCGCCACTACATTGGCGAGGAGCTCGGCGACGACGAACTGGCGACCTTGAACCACGAGAAGGAAGAGCTGTACCGCGAGCTGTACGGCCCGCACCGCAACACCCTGCCCGGCTTCGACGCCTTCATCGAGGCCGGCGCCGCCCGCGGCTGGAAGCTGGCGGTGGCCACCTCGGCTTCGCCAGGCAGCGCGCGCTTCATACTCGACGAGATGGACTTGCGGCCGCGCTTCGACGCGGTGGTGGTCGGCACGGTCGACGTCCCGCGCGGCAAGCCGCATCCGGACGTGTTCCTGAAAGCGGCCGACCGCTGCGCGACCATGCCGGCCCAGTGCATCGTGTTCGAGGATGCGCCGCTGGGTGTGGAAGCGGCGCGCCGCGCCGGCATGCGCGCGGTGGTGCTCACCACCACCTTGCCGGCCGAGGCGTTCGCCGAATTCGACAATGTCATCGCCATCGTCAACGATTTCACTGAGCTGGACGTTGAGTCGCTGCTGGCCTGAACCAACCAACACTAGAACTACACCACATGACCACCGAAAACCAAGAACAGGGGCCACTGCAGGCTCCTGATGAAAACAAGATCATGGCCGAGCGCCGCGCCAAGCTGGGCGCGATCCGCGAGAAAGGCATCGCCTTCCCGAACGATTTCGTCCCACAGCACAAGGCCGCCGATCTGGTCGAGCGCTATAACGGCAAGACCCGCGAAGAACTCGAAGCCGAGCCGGTCGCCGTCGTGCTGGCCGGCCGCATGATGCTGCGCCGCGAAGCGGGCAAGAAGGCCGCCTTCGCGACCCTGCAAGATAGCTCCGGCCCGGCCGCCAATGGCCGCATCCAGGTCTACATCGCCCTCGACAACGCCGGCATCGATGCGATGGAAGCGCTGCGCAGCTACGACCTGGGCGACATCCTGGGCGTGGAAGGCACCCTGTTCAAGACCAAGACCGACGAGCTGACCGTCAAGGTGAGCCAGCTGCGCCTGATCGCCAAGGCGATCCGTCCGCTGCCCGACAAGTTCCACGGCCTGGCCGACCAGGAGACCAAGTACCGCCAGCGCTACGTCGACCTGATCATGAACGAAGAGACGCGCCGCACCTTCAAGGCGCGTACTAGCGCGATGTCGTCGATGCGCCGCTTCATGGAAAAGAACGGCTTCATGGAAGTCGAGACCCCGATGCTGCACCCGATCCCGGGCGGCGCCGCGGCCAAGCCGTTCGTCACCCACCACAATGCGCTGGACATGGAAATGTACCTGCGCATCGCGCCCGAGCTGTACCTGAAGCGCCTGGTCGTGGGCGGCTTCGACCGCGTGTTCGAGGTCAACCGCAACTTCCGCAACGAAGGCGTATCGGTCCGTCACAATCCAGAATTCACGATGATGGAATTCTATGCGGCCTACACCGACTACAAGTGGATCATGAACTTCACCGAGGAAGTGATCCGCCAGGCCGCGATCGACGCCCACGGCAGCGCCGTGCTGACCTATGGCGGCCGCGAGCTGGACCTGTCGAAGCCATTCCAGCGCCTGACCATCGTCGAGGCAATCGACAAGTATGCGCCAGGCTATACCCCCGAGCAGCTGAACGACGCCGAGTTCATCAAGACTGAACTGAAGACCAGGTTCGGCGTCAAGCCGTTTGCCACCGCCGGCCTGGGCGCGCTGCAACTGGCGCTGTTCGAAGAGACCGCCGAAGCGCTGCTGTGGGAACCGACCTTCATCATCGACTATCCGGTCGAAGTGTCGCCGCTGGCGCGCGCGTCGGACGTGCGCGAAGGCATCACCGAGCGCTTCGAGCTGTTCATGGTGGGCCGCGAGATCGCCAACGGCTTCTCGGAGCTGAACGATCCCGAAGACCAGGCCGCGCGCTTCCTGTCGCAGGTGGCCGCCAAGGACGCGGGCGACGATGAGGCGATGTTCTACGACGCCGACTACATTCGCGCGCTGGAATACGGCATGCCGCCAGCCGGCGGATGCGGCATCGGCATCGACCGCCTGATGATGCTGATCACCGACTCGCCGAACATCCGCGACGTGCTGCTGTTCCCGCATCTACGCAAGGAAGACTGATCGTACAAAGCCGCCGAATGGCGGCTTTTTTTATCCGGCAGGGCGACCTGCAGCGGGGTGGACGGGCTCCCCGCCCACGCGTTCGACCAGGACGTGCAGGCCTCACGGCCCTTCATCATCAGTTGAACGCGTGGATGGCATGGCCATCCACCCCACGATACTGCACTGTTACTGGACGATCGTATAGCACGGCGTGTACGCCTTGCCCGGCAGTTTCATGCGGCTCTGCTCCACGAACGACGCCAGCAGCGCATCCATCGGCCCCATGATGTCGGCCTCGCCGCTGATCTCGTACTTGCCGTACTGCTCGATCGCGTGGATCCCTTCTTCCTTCACGTTCCCCGCCACCACGCCCGAGAACGCGCGGCGCAGGTTCGCCGCCAGCAGGTGCGTGGGAATGCGGCGGTGCAGGTCGAGGTTGCGCATGTTTTCGTGCGTCGGCTTGAACGGCTTCTGGAACTCGTGGTCGATCTTGAGCCGCCAGTTATAGTAATACGCGTCGCTGTGCGCCTTGCGGAAGGCGCGCACCTCTTGCACGCCGGCCTGCATCGCACGCGCCACCGCGTCCGGGTCGTCGATGATGATCTGGTAGCGCCGCTGCGCCGCTTCGCCCAGCGTCACGCCGATGAACTGGTCGATCTGGGTGAAGTAATCGCGCGCCGACGCCGGGCCGGTGAAGATCAGCGGGAACGGGATCTCGGCGTTATCGGGGTGCAGCAGGATGCCCAGGATGTACAGGATCTCCTCGGCCGTGCCGGCGCCGCCCGGGAACACCACGATGCCGTGTCCGGTGCGCACGAACGCCTCCAGGCGCTTTTCGATATCGGGCATGATCACCAGGTCATTGACGATCGGGTTCGGCGATTCGGCCGCGATGATGCCCGGCTCCGAGATGCCGAGATAACGCCCGCTGCCAAGGCGCTGCTTGGAGTGGCCGATGGTGGCGCCCTTCATCGGGCCCTTCATGGCGCCCGGTCCGCAGCCGGTGCAGATATCCATTTCGCGCAGGCCCAGCGCATAGCCGACCTTCTTGGTGTAGTTGTATTCGATGCGGCTGATCGAGTGCCCGCCCCAGCACACCACCAGGTTGGGATTGCGCTGCGGCTGCAGCACGTTGGCGTTGCGCAGGATGTGGAAGACCGAGTCGGTGATGCCTTCGCTGCGGGTCAGGTCGAATTTGGGGTTGTCGGTGACGTCGAAGTTGACGAACACGATATCGCGCAGCACCGCGAACAGGTGCTCGTGGATACCGCGGATCATCTTGCCGTCGACGAAGGCATTGCCCGGCGCATTGCGGATCTCGAGCTTGATGCCGCGCTCGCGCTGCAGGATGCTGATGTCGAAGGTCGCATAGCGCTCCAGCAGCTCCTTGCCATCGTCGATATCGCTGCCGGTATTGAGGACAGCCAGTGCGCATTTGCGGAACACATCGTACAGGCCGGCCTTGCCGGTTTCGAGCAATTTGGCCACTTCGGCCTTCGACAGTACTTCGAGCCGGCCTTGCGGCGAAATCAGGGTATCGACCAGTTGCAGGCTTTCGGGTGAAACGAGTGTATCGACTACTTCATGGGTCATGGTCGTGTTTCCTCTTCTGTTCTAAAAAACGTTACAGCCTTGACAGCAATATACGCCAAACCGCCGCGACGCGCGCCCCAAAACCGTGAGCCGCGCAGGTGCAGTGCACCATGTTCGAACCGTATTAACACATCTGGAAAAAGATTTCTTGTGATGAAGAATATGCACTAGAATGCCTGCCTATTGGAATGCCCGCCCGTCGGTTCGCTCCATATAACTATTACTCTGTCATTACATTTTCGGGAGGAACCGCATGAGCGGTGCAGCTACTACACCCGCCAAGGGACCTCTCCCAGAATTCAAGCAGATCATGGGCCACCCAGCACCGCTGTGGATGCTGTTCATGACCGAATTCTGGGAGCGCTTCGCTTTCTACGGCATTCGTTGGGCACTCGTCCTTTATATCGTCGCGCAGTTCTACGACGGTAGCGCGATCGGCCAGGCCGACGCCAATCTCACCTACGGTTCCTACCTCGCGCTGGTGTATGCCGGCGCCGTCTTCGGCGGCTACGTGGCCGACCGCATCATCGGCTACCAGCGCTCGATCCTCATCGGCGCGATCTTCATGGCGGCCGGCCTGTTCATGATTTCGATCCCGAACCATGACGTCTTCAAGCTGGGCCTGGCAACCATCATCGTCGGCAACGGCCTGTTCAAGCCGAACATCTCGACCATGGTCGGCCAGCTGTACGCGCTGAACGATACCCGTCGCGATTCCGGCTTCACCATCTTCTACATGGGCATCAACGTCGGCGCCTTCTTCGCACCGATCCTGACCCAGATCCTGGCCGAGAAAGTCTTCGGCACCGAAGCCATGCCATCGTACAAGATCGTGTTCCTGGCCTCGGGCATCGGCATGCTGATCTCGCTGGTCTGGTTCTACATCGGCCGCAAATCCCTGAAGGGCATCGGCGCACCGGTCGGCGACCTGGCCAATCCGAAGCGCCTGATCTTCACCGTCATCGGCGCGCTGGTCGTGATCCCGATCATGTACCTGCTGCTGCAGGCGGGCGCCAACAACCTGCAGGTCCTGCTGACCATCCTGTTCGTCGGCCTGGCCGCGATGCTGGTCATGGAAGGCATCCGCGAGGGCAAGGTCGCGCGCGACAAGACCTGGGCGATGATGATCATCTTCTTTTTCAACATCCTGTTCTGGTGCTTCTTCGAGCAGGCCGGCAGCTCGTTCACCTTCCTGGCCGATAACATCGTCGACCGCGACTTCGCCAACGGCTGGACTTTCCCGGTCGCCTGGTTCCAGTCGGTGAACTCGGTCGCCATCATCGCCTTCGCGCCGATCATCGCCGCGATCTGGGTGTGGCTGGGCAAGCGCAACGCGAACCCGTCGATCCCGCGCAAATTCGGTCTCGGCCTGGTGTTCAACGCGCTGGCCTTCGGCCTGCTGATGTACGCGCTGTCGCAGCTGATCAACGACAACGGCAAGATCCCGTTCTGGACCCTGTTCGCGGTCTACGTGATCCAGTCGATCGGTGAGCTGTGCCTGTCGCCGATCGGCCTGTCGATGGTGACCAAGCTGGCGCCGACCCGCCTGGTGGGCCTGGGCATGGGCGGCTGGTTCCTCTCGACCGGGATCGGCAACAACCTGTCGGGCATCTTCGCCTCGCACGTCTCGGGCGAGACCGGCATGTCGGTGACCTCGGCACTGAGCGGCTACAGCTTCGGCTTCTGGTCGCTGCTGGGCGGCGGCGTGCTGCTGCTGCTGCTGGCGCCAGTGATCCAGAAACTGATGCACGGCGTGAAGTAAGCGCGTCCTGCCAATTAAGCGCGTCCTGCTTCGTCAACAACGGCGGCCCCCGGGCCGCCGTTGTTCGTTCCAGGGCCAGATCCCTTATCGGTAATCGAGATGCGCGCTCATGGCCGCCATCTCGGCCACCATCCACTCGCGGAAGCGCCGCACCTTGAGCATATGCTCCTTGTGCGGATTGGCGAGGAAACGATAGCCGTTCGCGAACGGCACGCTGCGGCAAGGGATCAGGCGCAGCGCGCCGGAAGCGATGTCCTGGAACGCGATCCCGTACGGCACCAGGGCCACGCCCTGCCCGGCCACCGCGGCCTGCACCAGTACGCCCCAGTGGCTATAGGCGCGCGAGAAATCGTACTCGCCCTTGAGCAAGCGGTTCTCGTTCAGCAGCTGCAGCCAGGCTTCGGGCGAATGCACGATCAACAGGCGGTGTTGGCCCAGGTCGGCCAGGGTCAGCCCCGCCTGGCCGGGCAAGAGCAGGTCCGGGCTGTAGGCCGGCACCAGCCTCTCGCGAAACAACACCGTCGGATCGCCGTTTGTCACAGGACCGTAGCGGATCGCGACGTCGGTGCTGTCGGCCTGCAGGTCGACCGGAGCGTCGTTCGAATCGAGGCGAATATCCAGTTCCGGATACAGCTTGGTGAAACGGTGCATGCGCGGCACCAGCCACTTGATCGCGAACGAGTGGGTGGTGGCGATGCGCAGCACCGCCTCCTCGTCGCCGCTCTGCAAGGCAGTAACCTTGGCGCGCAATTCGCCCAGCATGCGGGCGGTGGCGATCGCCAGCTCCTGCCCTTTCTCCGTCAGCGCGATATGGCGCGGATGCCGCACGAACAGGGCGAAGCCGATATTCTCTTCCAGCTGCCTGACCTGCAGACTGACCGCGGCCGGGGTCTTGTGCAACTCATGCGCGGCCAGCTTGAAACTGCCCCAGCGCGCCGCGCACTCGAAGTCGATCAGGCCGGAAAGGCTGCGCAAGGCCTTCATATCGCACTCATGGCTAAGTTTTTCTTATTCATTGACATGTTTTTTCTCGTTTGATGAATTGTACTGCTACGAGGAAAATAGTAGTGATCACACAAGGAAACCCCATGTCCAAGAATATTCTCGTGATCGGCGGCACCCGCTTTTTCGGCAAGCTGCTGGTGCAGCGCCTGGTCCGGGCCGGCCACCACGTCACCATCGCCACCCGCGGCTATGCGCCGGATCCCTTCGGCGAGCGCATCAGGCGGGTCCGGGTCGACCGTCGCAACGAACACGCGATGCGCACCGCATTCGGCGGCGTCAGGTTTGACATTGTCTATGACCAGATGTGCTGTTCGCCGCTCGACGCGGCGATCTCGAGCCGCGTTTTCAGGGGCAATGTCGGGCGCTACGTCATGACCTCCACCATCGACGTCTACCGCGCCCTGGAGCCGCAGTCGCAGGCGTTCGACGAGGCGTCGCTGCACGTCGACGCGCAGCCGATCGACACCGGCTATCCCTGGCACGATCCGGCGCGCGCAATGGAGAGCCATGTCGCGGGCAAGGTCCAGGCCGAGGCTTATCTGTACCGGGCCGGCGCCATGCCGGTGGCGAGCGTGCGCCTGGCCCACGTGCTGGGCGGGCCGGATGACTTCACCGGCCGTCTGGCCCATTACGTCGACCTGGTGCGCCAGGGTGCGCCTCTTTCCTATACGAGCGCCAGGGCGCGTACCTCGTTCCTCGAGGCGCGCGAGGCGGCCGACTTCCTGGTCTGGACCGGCGCCCACGAATTTACGGGGCCCGTGAACGCGGCGGCCGATGGCGCGCTGTCGGCTTATGAGCTGCACGGCCGCGTGGGCGCGGCGCTGAATGCGCCGGCGCGCATGCGCAAGGTCGCGGCTGGCACGCCGTCGCCGTTCGACCTCGTGACGCCGCTGATGCTCGATACCGCGCGCGCCAAGGCACTGGGTTATCAATTCAGTCATACCGGCGACTGGATCGACAGCGCGATCCGGCAGCACGATCTGGCGTACGTCTGATTCGCTCCTGGCTCGACGCGTGGGCGGGATGGCGCTGCACCCGCCTCCATAGGACAACGCCGGCGTCATGCCGGCGTTGTCATTCATGCTTGCTCCCCGCCAGTTCAATCCTTGCGTGGCCTTTCGCGCGCCACCCACCACAGCAGCAGCACGATGCCCGCATACGGAATCATGCTGAGCCAGTTCGCGCTCGCCCCCGCGAAGAACGGATTCGAGGCCTCGGCCCAGCGCCCGATCGCGGCATCGAAGTCGGTGAATACGCCGGCCGTGATGGCGATGATAATGCCTGCCAGCGCGCCGCCAGCGATATAGCCGGAGGCCAGCAGCACGCCCGAGCTGCGGTCGCCCGCCGCCTGGCGTTCTTCTTCGTCGAGGTGCGCGTTTTGCGGCAGCTGGTTATTGCGGCGGTCAGCCAGCCAGCGCACGGTGCCGCCGATCGCAATCGGCAGGGTCGCCACCAGCGGCAAGTAGACGCCCACCGAGAACGCCAGCGATGCGATGCCCGCCATCTCGAGCACGATCGCGATCATCACGCCGAACAGCACCAGGGTCCATGGCAGTTCCCGGTCCAGGATGCCCTTGATGATGTAGGACATCAGCACTGCCTTCGGCGCATCGTATTTCTTGACTTCGGTGCCGTCCGGCCGCGTGGCGTGATGACCGTTGATGCCTGGGTCGACCAGGTATGCCACCTTGCCCGCCGCGTCGACGAGGTACTTGCCGGCCGGGCCGCCAACGGTGTCGGTCTTGTGCCAGACCCGATACGTGTTGGGGTCGTCCTTGGCCTGCGGACCTTGCAGCTGCGCGGTATCGGTGAGCTTCGACGCATCGACCGTCAGGCCAGGGGCCACCTGGGCGGCCGGCACGTACACGGTGCCCGCCTCGTTCAGCTTGAGCAGGATCGGGCCCAGGATCAGGGCCGAGGCGAAGGCGCCGCACAGGATCGCGTACTGCTGCATGCGCGGGGTCGACCCGACCAGGTAGCCGGTCTTGAGGTCTTGTGAGGTAGTGCCGGCATTGCTGGCGGCAATGCAGACGATGGCGCCAACCGACAGCGCGGTCACATAGTACTGCCCGCCGGTCCAGCCCATCACCAGGAAGATCAGGCAGGTAAACAGCAGGGTCGCCACCGCCATGCCCGAAATCGGGTTCGACGACGAACCGATTTCGCCGGTCAGGCGCGACGACACGGTGGCGAACAGGAAACCGAATACCAGGATCAGCAGCGCGCCAAGCACGTTCATGTGCAGCGGCGCCGCCAGCGAAATGATCGCGATGATGGCCAGGCAGCCGATCACGACCCATTTCATCGGGATGTCGCGCTCGGTGCGCAAGGAGTCGTCGCCCTTCGATCCCTGCCTGACGCCGGCCAGGCCGCCGCGCAGGCCGTTCCAGATTGTCGGCAGCGAGCGCGCCAGCGAGATCAGGCCGCCGGCCGCCACGGCGCCGGCGCCGATGTACAGGATATAGGAAGCACGGATATCGTCGCCGCTCATGTCGCGGATCGGGATCGTCGCGGGCGACAGCGGCGTGGTCGCCAGCTCGCCGAAGAACTTGATCATCGGGACCAGCAGCAGCGACGCCAGCACGCCGCCGGCCGCCATCGTGTAGGCGATGCGCGGGCCGATGATGTAGCCGACGCCGACCAGTTCGGGCGAGACCTCGGCGCCGATGCTGCCGGTCTTGAGTGGCGCACCGAACTCGAAGTTGATCGTGTCGCGCCAGCCCTTGAACGACACGCTCAGGGTCTTGTACAGGATGCCGATGCCGAAGCCCCCGAAGATCAGCATGGCGCGGCGCTTGGCCGTCTTCATGGCGTCGCTGCCTTCGATCCGCACCTCGCCCGCGGCTTCGCGCGAGACGTCGGTGGCGGCAGCCTTGAGCACTTCGGCGCAGGCCGTGCCTTCCGGGTATTTCAGTTCGCGGTGCTGGTCGACGATCAGCGTGCGGCGCAGCGGAATCATCATCAGGATGCCCAGCAGGCCGCCCAGCACCCCGACCAGCATCACGCGCGAGATCTCGAGGTCGAAGCCGAGGATCATAATGGCCGGCATGGTCACGCCCAGGCCGAAGGCCAGCGATTCACCGGCCGAGCCGGCGGTCTGCGCCACGCTGTTCTCGAGGATCGTCGATTCGCGCGCGCCGAGCTTCTTGGCCATGCCGAACAGGGTGATCGCGATCACCGCCACCGGGATCGAGGCGCTGACCGTCAGGCCCACCTTGAGCACCAGGTAGAGCGAGGACGCGCCGAAGATCATGCCGAGGATGACGCCCATGATCAGGGCGCGTGGGGTCATCTCTGGTAGCTGGGCGCTGGCGGGGATATACGGCTTGAAGCCGGCCGGATTCGGATCGAGTGGCATGGTTTCCTTCGTTGCAGGCGCGGCCCGCCAAGCCGTCGGCAGGCCAAAGCGAGAATATCGCACATGCACGAACGGAAAGAAAGCGCGGAATAAAAGCCGATTATAATCGGCCGCTCATGGCCCCAGCCTGGCCGCACCGCGAGAGTAAAGCAGTGAGCGACACCGACAAGAAGTCCGGCAATCCAATCCGCACGACCTGGCGCATGCGGCACGTAAGGCATCTGCGCGCCTTCGTCCTGGTCTTACTGGCCGTCGTGCTGCTGGCCGGGGCCGGCGCCATGGTCTATGTGATGACCGCGATCCTGCCGAAAGTGCCGCCGATCGACGCCGTGACCGACTATCGCCCCAAGATCCCGCTGCGCATCTACACGGCCGACAATGTGCTGATCGGCCAGTTCGGCGTCGAGCACCGCGACTTCGTGCCGATCTCGAAGATACCGCAGATGATGAAGAGCGCCGTGCTCGCGATCGAGGACACGCGCTTCTATGAACACGGTGGGATCGACTTCATCCGCGCGCTGGGTGCGGCGCGCGCCAACCTGCGCGGGGGCTTTCGCCAGGGGGCCTCGACCATTACCATGCAGGTGGCCCGCAACTTCTTCCTGACCAACGAGAAGACCGTCACGCGCAAGCTGACCGAGATCGCGCTGGCCTACAAGATCGAAGACTCCCTGAGCAAGGACCAGATCCTCGAGCTGTACATGAACCAGATCTACCTGGGCCAGCGCTCGTACGGCTTCTCGAGCGCGGCGCGCAGCTATTTCGGCAAGACGCTCGACCATCTTACCCTGGCCGAGACAGCGATGCTGGCAGGCCTGCCGCAAAACCCGGCGCGCACCAACCCGGTGTCGAACCCGAAGCGCGCGCAGGTGCGCCAGCACGCCATCCTCAAGCGCCTGCACGAACTGGGCGAGATCGACGATGCGCAATACCGCCAGGCCCTGGCCGAACCGCTGCGCGTCAAGCGCGACGCCGGCCAGTCGTACGATACCCGCGCCGAGTACGTGGCCGAGCTGGCGCGCCAGGCCGTGTACCAGCAGTTCGGCGAAGAATCATACACGCGCGGGATCACCGTCACTACCACGATCCTCGCGGCAGAGCAGGACGCCGCCTATGATTCGGTGCGGCGCAATGTGCTGGCCTACGACGCACGCCACGGCTACCGCGGCCCGGAGGCGCGCATCGCGTTGCCGGTCGACGCCGGGGAGCGCGAGGAAGCCATCGTCGACGCGCTGCAGAAGCGTCCCGACAGCGACGGGCTGCTGCCCGCCATGGTGCTCGCGGCGAGCCCGCAGGAAGTGCTGGTCGATACGCTGTCGGGCGAAGACATCGTCATCAAGGGCGACGGCCTGAAGTTCGCCGCCAATGCCTTGTCGGGCAAGGCGCGCGAAAGCGCCAGGATCACGCCGGGCGCCGTGATCCGCATCAGCACGGGCAAGGACGGCAACTGGTCCATCACCCAGGTGCCCGAGGTCGCGGCGGCCTTCGTCGCGATCGATGCCGACACCGGTGCCTACCACGCCCTGGTCGGCGGCTTCGACTACAACCTGCAGAAGTTCAACCACGTGACCCAGGCCTGGCGCCAGCCGGGATCGAGCATCAAGCCCTTCGTGTATTCGGCGGCGCTGGAGAAAGGCTATTCGCCGACCACCCGCATCCTGGACGAGCCGATCGAGCTGCCCGGCGCGACCCTCGAGACGCCGTGGAGGCCGCAGAACGACGACGGCAAGTTCGACGGCGAAGTCAGCCTGCGCCAGGCGCTGGTCAAATCGAAGAACGTACCGACGGTGCGCGTGTTGCGCGCGGTGTCGGTTGACTTTGCCCACCAGTACCTGGAACACTTCGGCTTCGACCTGGCGCGCCATCCAAAGAACTACACGATGGCGCTCGGCACCGGCGCCGTTACCCCGCTGCAGCTGGCCGGCGGCTATGCGGTGTTCGCCAATGGCGGCTTCCGCGTCAAACCCTACCTGATCGAGCGCATCCAGGACGGCAACGGCGCCATCATTCTCCAGAACACGCCTCCCGCGGCGAAGAACGAAGCCAACCGCGCGGTCACCGCGCGCAACGCCTTCGTGGTCGACAGCATGCTGCGCGACGTGACCCGCTTCGGCACCGCCGCCGCTTCCGCCAAGCAGCTGGGACGGCAGGACCTGGCCGGCAAGACCGGCACCACCAACGATGCGATCGACGGCTGGTTCGCCGGCTACGCGGGCAATGTGGTGGCGGTGTCGTGGATGGGCTACGACGAGCCGCGCTCGCTCGGCGGACGCGAGTTCGGCTCGACCCTGGCCATGCCGATCTGGATCGACTACATGCGGGTGGCGCTGGCCAAGGTGGCGCCGGTGGCGCGTACGCCGCCCGAAGACGTGGTGCACGACGGAGAAGACTGGATCTACCCGGAATTCACCGACGCGAGCGAGACGCGTGCGATCGACATCGAGCAATCGACAATGGAGCAACCGCTCGACCTGGCGCCGGGCAGCCAGGAGATGCCGCCCGACCCATCGCCATTCGACGAGCGGCCGGCCATCGAGGCCCTGCCGCCGGTAACGGCGCCTGCACCGCCCGCGCCGGCGCAGCCACCGCCCCCGCCAAACCCGCCCGCGCAAGACGCCTTGTGGTAATCTGCTCGGTTCCCGGCCCAGCGACCGGGAACCTGGCGCAGCGCCGCAGGTCATCCAGCTGCGGCTCGTGCGGCCAGCCTTGCGTCCTACCTCTGAGGAGACACCCATGGCCTATGTAGATGGTTTCGTCCTGCCCCTGCCCAAGTCGAAGCTCGACGAATACCGGGAGCTGAGCAACAAGTGCGCCGATATCTGGCTCGAATACGGCGCGCTCGAATACCGCGAAGCCGTAGCCGACGACGTCCCGGGCGGCAAGACCACTTCCTTCCCCCTGAGCGTCAAGCTCGAAGATGGCGAGACCGTGGTTTTCTCGTGGATTGTTTACAAATCGCGCGCGCACCGCGATGAGATCAATGGCAAGGTCGAGAAAGACCCGCGCATGCTTGACATGATGCAGCCGGGCTTCATGCCCTTCGACGGCAAGCGTCTGATCTACGGCGGCTTCCAGATGTTCGTCGACCGCTAGCGGGAAACTTGTGCACGGCCCGCCGGTCAGTACCAGGGCGGTCCGCGCATCGTCTTGCCCTTGCCTCACGCATCACCTACCTTCAGGAGAAGCACCATGGCGTACGTCGACGGTTTTGTCCTTCCCCTTCCCACCTCGAAGATCGACGAGTATCGCGCCCTGGCCGAGTTATCCGGCCGGGTCTGGCGCGAGCACGGCGCGCTCGAATACCGCGAATGGATCGCCGACGACGTCAAGCCGGGCGAGCACACATCGTTCCCGCAGAGCGTCAGGCTCGAAGACGGCGAGACCGTCATCCTGGCCTGGGTGGTGTACGAATCGCGCAGCCACCGCGACGCCGTCCTCGAGAAAGTCATGCAAGACCCGCGCCTGGCCGACATGATGAAACCAGGCGGTGTACCGTTCGACGGCAAGCGCATGTTCTTCGGTGGCTTCGACAACCTGGTCGACGTCTGAGCCGACCGCTGTGCCATGTACGGCACATGAAGTGAAAAAATGTCACAGCGAAAGGCGCGCACGGTTGACATTGAACCTTTTCACATGCCAACATGCATTTCCCATATTCAACAGCCGCGCCCCAGCATCCGATACCATGACCGCTCCGCTCCTCGCCTTCGACACGCCCGACCTGGCCGCCCGTCTCGACCAGACCACGCCAGAGCAACTCGATACGCTGGAATTCGGCGTCATCGGCTTTGGCGCGGACACCAATGTCACGCTGTACAACGCCTTCGAATCGCAGGCGGCCGGCCTGTCGCCGCAGCGCGTGCTCGGCCAGCCCTTGTTCACGAACGTCGCGCCCTGCATGAACAACTTCATGGTGGCCCAGCGCTTCGAGGACGCCCGCGACGACAATAGCGTGCTGGACGACACGATCGACTACGTGCTCACCTTGCGCATGCGCCCGGTCAAGGTCGCGCTGCGGCTGCTGGCCAATCCGGGCAGCGGCACGCGCTACGTCCTGGTCCAGCGCCAGCCGCGGTGAGCCGCGACCTGACGGTACCCAGCGCCGAGCACGAGGCGCTGATCCAGTTCCTGTACCTGGCCCCTGTCGGCCTGGTGCAGACCGATCTCCATGGCGACGTCGCCATGATGAACCCGATCGCGGCACAGCTCCTGATGCCGCTGTCGCGTAACGGCGGACTCGACAACCTGTTCACGGCCCTGGAAGCGGTGGCGCCCGAGCTGCACGCCGTCGTCGGGCAGCATGCCGAGCCCTACGGCAAGGTGTGCGAGGGTCTGCACGTCCATCTGCCGGCCGGCGGCGGCGCCAGGCGCGCGCCGCAGGTCCTGGCGCTCACCCTGCTCAAGCTCGATGCCGGGCGCCTGATGGCGGTGATCAACGACATCACCGAACAGTTGCGGCGCGAACGCCGGCTGCGCCAGAACGACGCCTGGCTGAACGTCATCCTGGCCGGGGTCCGCGATTACGCCCTGGCCGACCTCGACCTGCAGGGCCGGATCGTCGAATGGAACCCGAGCATCGGGCGCGTCACCGGTTTCGGTCCCGAGGCCGTGGGGCAGCCGTACACGATCTTCCATCCGTCCGATGCGATCACGCTCGAATACCGCCAGGACCGCCTGCGCGAGGCCGACGCCACCGGCTGGTCGCTCGACGAAGGCCGGCGCGTGCGCGCTGATGGCGGCGCCTTCTGGGGAAGTACACTGATCGCCCCGCTGCCGGATCGCGAGCCCAGCCCCGCACAAGCCGACGACAGCGCCGCCTATTGCCTGATCCTGCGCGATATCGATCGGCGGCCAGCGACATCCGAACGCCACCTGGAGAATGCCCATGCAGCATGAACCGAGCGACGCCTACGAGCCGCTGGTGCAATTCCTGTACCGGGCCCCGATCGGCCTGGCCCAGACCGCGCTCGACGGCGCGGTGGAGATGCTCAACCCGATGGCCTCGAACCTCTTGATGCCGCTCGCCACCGACGCCGGACTGGACAACCTGTTCGACGTCCTGGCGCCGGTGGCGCCGCAGTTGCCGGCCATGGTGGCGGCCTTCCCCGAGCCGTCCGGCATGATCTGCGAGGGGCTGCGCCTGCCGGTGGGCGTCCAGCATGCGGCCAGCGGCTCGCTGCAGGTGCTGTCGCTCAACCTCATGAAGCTCGACCCCGAGCGCCTGATGGCGACCGTCGCCGACGCCACCTTCGAGGTCCAGCGCGAACAAGAGATGCTGTCGCGCCGCCTGCACAGCGCCGCCCGCACCGACAGCCTGACCCGCATGCCCAACCGCGCGGCGGTGCGCGAAGAGCTGCAGCGCCTGCTCGCACGGCCGCGGGATGGACTCGGATTCGCGGTGCTCACCCTGAACTGCGACCGTTTCCGCCAGCTCAACGACAGCCTGGGCCAGGCCGGCGGCGATCAGCTCCTGATGCACGTCGCCGACCGCCTGCGCAACGCCCTGCGCCCACCCACCGGCCGCATCGAACCCGGCATGCGCAGCAGCCAGCTGGCGGCGCGCGTGGGCGGCGACGAGTTCGTCGTGGCGCTGGACGGCTTGCGTGCGCGCGCCGACGCCGAACGGGTCGCGCTGCGCCTGCTCGACGTGCTGGCCCACCCCTACCTGATCGGCGGCCACGAGATCGTCTGCCATGCGAGCCTGGGTCTGGCCTGGGGACTCGACGCGGCGGCGCTCGGCCAGCACGATCCCGACAGCCTGCTGCGCGATGCCGGCATCGCCATGGTCGAAGCCAAGCGCGCCGGCGGCAACCGTTACGCGGTGTTCGAGGCGAATATGCGCGAGCGCGCGGCGCGCCGCGCCGACATCGAGGCCGACCTGCGCCATGCGCTGGCCGACGACCAGCTGTTCGTGGTGTACCAACCGGTGGTGCGGCTCCTGCCGGACGGCGGCGTCGACCGCGCGGCCGGGGTCGAGGCGCTGGTGCGCTGGCGCCATCCGCAGCGCGGCATCGTACCGCCCATCGAATTCATCCAGGTGGCCGAGGAATGCGGCCTGATCGGCGCGCTGGGCGACTTCGTGCTGGGGCGCGCCTGCCGCGACTTCATGGACTGGCAGGAGCGTCTGGGCACGGCGGCGCCGCGCCTGATGGCGGTCAACCTGTCGCGCGCACAGCTCGGCCAGGCAGGCTGGATCGACAGCGTCGCCGAGGTGCTGCGCACCAGCGGCGTGCCGCCCGCCTGCCTGCAGCTCGAAGTCACCGAAAGCCTCGCGGCCCAGGACCAGGACACGCAAGAGCGCCTGCACGAGCTCAAGGCGCTGGGCGTCAAGCTCGCCCTGGACGACTTCGGCACCGGCTACTCATCGCTGTCAAGCCTGCACCTGCTGCCGGTCGACACGGTCAAGATCGACCGCTCCTTCGTGTGCCAGGCCGATACCAGCTTCCACCATCGCGTCTTGATCGAGGCGACCGTGAAGGTCGCTCAGAGCCTGGGCATGACCACGGTGGCCGAAGGCATCGAGACCCGTTCCCAGCTGGACGTGGTGCGCGAGCAGCGTTGCGACAAGGTGCAGGGCTATTATTTCAGCCGGCCGCTGCCGGCTACGGAACTGCTCGACTGGCTGGCGCTGGAGGCGGCCGTGCCCGGGTGATGGTGGTGCTGGTGCCAGTGCTAATGCGGTAGCTGACGTCGAACTGGCGCGGAATCCTACATGGGTAGCCGATGTGTTCCTATTCTCGTGGACCGCTCCTGTTACGAGAATGAAAACACTCAAGCACCCACAGGAGAGCACCATGAAACGCACTGTCCACACCGCAGTTCTCGCAGGCATGATGGCTTTCGGCCTGGCTGCCTGCAACACCCCCAACTCCGATTCAATGAGCGGCTCGAGCGGCAATGGCTCGGCCATCGGCAGCGGCGTCCAGACGCCAAGCACCACCGGCGGGACGAACAGCTGGAATGCGGGCTCGAACGGCGCCTCGGGCGTCAATGCCGCCTCGGGCACCACCAGCAACAACGAACAGACCACCGACACGCCTGTCAGCCGCTGATCGGGCTGGCGCACGCAAGACCACGTGGACACCATGCCAGGCACCTTGCATGCGCCTGAATCGACCGCGGTATATGTGAGCCTGTTCCTACAGGCATTGACGTTTTCTTCCTATTTCATGCGTACGGCTGACCTCGCATGATGCATGGACTCACCAATCAAGGAGAAACATGATGAAGAAGCTCCACACCGTTCTGCTGGGTGGCATGATGGCCTTCGGCCTGGCTGCCTGCAACACTACCGACACCACCGGCGCCACGCGCGGCTCGTCCTCGATGGGCACGACGCAAGCTGGGTCGACCGGCAACCCGACCGTCGACGCGCAGATGGGCATCAGCCCGAATGACGTCTCGAACACTGGCCCGGCCAATGCGACCGGCAGCGCGAGCACCCCGACCAATACCAGTCACACCACGACCGGCTCGAACAACGGCCAGTAAGCCACTGCATCCTGACGGCCCGGCCCCGCGCAAGCGGTGGCCGGGCCATTTTCATTGGCGCTGTACCCGTTAGCTGTGGATGAGCCTTGAACTGCTGAGCTGATGGGCGGTCCAACTCCTGTCGATGTCGATAGGAGCGCACGGTGAAAACCCCCATGTTCGCCACGCTGTTCTCCCAGTTGCCGCTGCTGAACCAGCCGCAGCGCCAGGAGTTGCTCGCCGCCTTGCATCCGCCAGCCGACCTCGACCGCATCACCTTCCTCGTCGACGGGATTCGCTCAAGAGTGCGCTGCTGCCCGGCGTGCGGCTGCGGGCGCTGTCACGGGCATGGACACGCCAACGACCTGCAGCCTTATCGTTGCTGCCAGTGATGGTGGGCGAGTGACTACCGTCGAGCATTTGCTGCGTAGCGCATGCGGCGTCATCCACAGCTAACGATTACAGCGCCTTTTCATTCACGGTAGAATGGCCGGATGGTCCCATTCTCAACGAACATATGCCCATGAAGCACTGGCTCGCACGCTTGTTCGGTTCGCGCGACGAGGGAGACCAAGCCACTGTCACCGCTGACAACGGCCTGCGCGAGCATGCCGTCGCGGCCGCCGAACCGCCGGCCCCCGAACAGATCGACCTCGACCTCGCCTTCTTCCATTGGCTTGTCAGTCCGCACGTGACAGGGCGCCCTGCCGCCGACGGCCCCCTGCTTGACGAACTGGTGCGCCTGGCGCGCGATCCGCACGGCGCGGCGGCGCTGGTGCCGCGCGTGCCGGCCGTGATTCCGCAATTGCTGCGCAGCCTGCGCGAACAAGACAGCAGCGCCGGGGCGCTGGCGCGCCAGGTGGCCCAGGATCCGGTGCTGGTGGCCGAGGTGATCCGCGAGGTAAACAGTCCCTATTACCAGCCCGCGTCGCCGATCCGCAGTCTCGAAGGCGCACTGCTGCTCCTCGGGCAAAACGGCTTGCGCATATTACTGGCGCGGGTCGCGTTCCGCCCCATCATCAGCCAGCAGGCCGGCCCGCTGGCGCGGCTGGTGGCGCCGCCCCTGTGGGCCCAGTCCGAGAAGTGCGCGCGGGCCGCCAGCCTGCTGGCGCCACACCACGGCGCCGACGCCTTCGAAGCCTACCTGGCGGGCCTGATGCATAACGTCGGGCTGGTGGCGGCCTTCCGCGTCATCGAGCAATTGCTGCCGGCCGGAGGCCTGCCCGACGACGACGCCTTCGGCCTACGCCTGACCAGGGTAGCCCGCCTGATGTCGGCCCGCATCGCCGACGAGTGGGAACTGCCACCCGCGATCGGCCACGCGATCGCCCACCTGGGCGACGCTGGCGCCCTGCCGGCGCTGCTGTTCGATGCAGACCGGCTGGCCAAGCTGCGCATGCTGGCCTGGGGCGGCCAGCCCGTGTTCGTGCGCACGGCGCTGGCGCTGCCGTTCGACGCGCGACAGGTGTACGACAAACTGACCGATCCCTCCGACCCCGTAGACGAAGAGTACGCCTGAATGCCGTTTCCCATCGAAGAAAAGCTCGTGATCGGCGTCGCCTCGAGCGCGCTGTTCGACCTGTCCGAGTCGCACCAGGTCTACCTGGACCACGGTCCCGATGCGTACCGCGCCTACCAGGAGCGCCAGCGCGACGTCGTGCTGGCGCGCGGCGTGGCCTTTCCTTTCATCCGACGCTTCCTCAGCCTCAACCAATGCTTCCCGCAGCAGGCGCCGGTCGAGGTGGTGCTGTTTTCGCGTAATTCGCCCGAGACGGGCTTGCGCGTGATGCGCTCGATTGCCCATTACGGCCTCGATATCTCGCGCGCCGTTTTCATGACAGGCAAGTCACCCTATCCCTATCTGCCGGCCTTCAATGCCGCGCTGTTCCTGAGCGCGAACGAGGAAGACGTCAAGAGCGCGATCGACGTCGATTATCCAGCCGGCCTGGTGCTGCCTTCGCGCATCGCGGACGACCAGGACGACATCGAGCTGCGGGTGGCCTTCGATTTCGACGGCGTGCTGGCCGACGACGAATCCGAGACGGTCTTCAAGCGCGCTGGCCTGGGCGAATTCCACGCCCACGAGACCCTGCACATGGCGCGCCCGCACCAGCCCGGGCCGCTGGCAGGCATGGTGCGCAAGCTGTCGATGCTGCAGCAACTCGAGAAGGACGCCGAGCGCGACGATCCAGCCTACCGCCGCATCGTGCGCATCGCCATCATCACCGCGCGCAGCGCGCCGGCGCACGAGCGCGTGGTCACCACCCTGGGCAGCTGGGGCGTCGCGGCCGACGAGACGTTCTTCCTGGGCGGGATGGACAAGAGCCGGGTGCTGTCGGTGTTCAAGCCGCACATCTTCTTCGACGACCAGCTGACCCACCTCAAGTCTGGGCCCGGCGGCACGATCCCGATGGTGCACGTGCCGTTCGGGATCGCCAACCGGCGCGGCAGTGATGCCGTTACAGACGCGGCAGCGCCATCAGCCGCTCCAGCTCCGGCTGCATAGCCTTGGCCCAGATGGCGTAACCGGTTTCGTTCGGGTGCAGCCAGTCGGGCATGACATCGGCCGGCAGCGTGCCGTCCGGGCGCAGGAAGGACTGGTTCACGTCCAGATGAAACACCCGGCGCCCGTCGGCCAGCGCCGGCAGGCGCGCGTTGATCTGCGCGTTAAGACGGCGCAGCCGGCCATCGCTCGTCGCGTCGCGCGGGAAGATCGACAGCAGCAGGATGCGCGTGCGCGGCAGGCGCTGCTTGAGCTCCTCGATATTGCGCTCGATGCCGGCCGCCGTGATGGCCGGGAAGTCGCGCCGGTGACCGCTGTTATTGGTGCCGATCAGCAGCACCGCCACCTTCGGATCGATGCCATCGACCGCGCCGTGCTGCAGGCGCCACAGGACATTCTCGGTGCGGTCGCCGCCAAAGCCCAGCGCCAGCGCATTGTGGCGCGCATAGTACTGTTGCCAAACGGGCGCGCCTTCCTTTTCCCAGCCCTGGGTGATCGAATCGCCGATGAAGACCAGTTGCGGGCGCTTGCCTTCGGCGACCATGCGCTCGGCCTCTTCGAGCTTCTGGCGATGGCGCGGCAGCCACCAGGCAATCGACCAGGATTCGTCGAGTGTGTCGGGCGTGACGGCCACTGTGCGCCAGTCGGGGCATGGAGTATTCGGCGTGCCGTCCTGCGAGAACGTCACGTTGGCGACGCCAATGTCGCCGCTGCCCGTGCCTTCGAGCTGGAACGGCCGCTTCACCGACGAGAAATCGTCGCCGTGACGCGCGAAACACGACATCGACAGGACGATGCGCTGCCAGCCCTTGCCCGCGGCGGCGCGGCCGGGGACGACGTAGGAGAGATGCCGGTCGCAGTCGTCGCCGCAACCGACCCGGAACACGATGCCGCCCGTGTCCAGCGCATCGACCTTGAGGTCGAAGGCCAGGGTGCCGGTCGCGAGGTAGGGACGCAGGTCGAATGGCGGCCCTGACAACAGCACACCACTCTTCCAGATGTTCTTCCAGTGCAGGCGCAAGGCCTGGCCATCGCCGGGCCCATCGATGCGCGTCAGCTCGATCGCGCTGTGCGGGAATTTCTCGGCGATGGCCGCGGTGGCGTCGACCCGGTCGCGCAGCAGCACGTGCTCGGTATCGGGCGTGACCACGGAGACGGCCACGTCCTGGCGCGCCGCGCCGTCGAACAGCACCAGCGTGGCGGGAGGCGCCGCGCCCGCAAGGTCGGGCAGCGTGGCTGCGATGATGAAGTATATGGCGGCGAAGCCTGGGCGCATGACGTCTCCTGTCTTTATCTTGTCGAGTCCAGATCATGCGCGAGTTTCAGCTCGACCACAACCATGCCGGCACCTCAGGCATGGCAGATCCAGCCCCGGAATACCCCGCCCACATAAAACAGTTCGATCCCCGAAAAGCCGGCGCCAACCAGCAGTGCCTCGTCCTCATCCGGCCCCAGTACCGACAGGCTGGTCGCGATCCCTTCGCGCCGCTGTCGCGCCATGTCGGCCGGCACGCCGCCGGCGACGGCGAAGGCTTCGTCGCGCGCCATCCAGCGCGCGCGCGCCCTGGCCTCGGCCGCAATACTCATGTGCATCACGACGAAGGGGCTGCCCGGCCTGAGCCTGGCGTGGATCGCCCGCAGCGCCTGGCTGCGTTGTGGCGCCGGCATGAAGTGCATGGTCAACAGGCAGGCCGCGGCATCGAACGGGCCTGGCGGCGCCGCGTCCGCATATCCCTGGTGCAGGCGTATCCGCCCGCCATGCGGCGCGACCAGTTGCCGCGCCAGGTCCAGCATCGCCGCGGATGGGTCGACGCCGTCGAAACGCCACCCGGGCTGGCCGTCGGCGAACACCTTCAGCTCCAGCCCGCCGCCGGCGCCCAGCACCAGCACCCGCGCGTCAAGCGGCGCGCGCTCGGCCAGCAATACCCGCGCCATGCGCTGCATGTCGGCGAAGCCGGGGACGAATGTCGGCGGCCCCTCAGGGTAGCGCGCCACCATGGCCGGATCGTGGAAATGGCACATCGGGTTACTCCTTGTGGTTTCTCGTAACTTATCGTATTACGTATGCGGCCGCTACGCAAGCGCCGCACTACCGGGTCGCGCCGCGCAAGACGGCGAGCCGTTGCGCCTTCGTCTATAATTGACGTCTACTTTGACGCGAACGTTACAGCACGCTGCATGCCCTTCGATCTCAAGAAGCACCTACCCAAACCAGGCCACCGTTTCGTCCTGCCGCTGGCTCACGGTTCTTCCGATGCCTATGCCCTCGCCACCGCCGCACTGGCGCTGAAAGAGCGCGGCCAGCTGCTCACCGTGGTCGTCGCCAACGCGAGCGACGGCCAGCGCCTGCTGGACGAAATTCCCTGGTTTGCCGAAGGCAAGCTGTCCTGCCACCTGCTGCCCGACTGGGAAACGCTGCCCTACGACGCGTTCTCGCCGCACCAGGACCTGGTATCGGAGCGCCTGGCCACCCTTCACGAGATCCGCAACGGCCAGTGCGACGTGCTGGTGGTGCCGGCCACGACGGCCCTGGTGCGCCTGGCGCCGCCATCGTTCCTGGCCGCGTATACCTTCTTCTTCCGCCAGGGCGAACGCCTGGACGAAGCGAAGCTCAAGGCCCAGCTGACGCTGGCCGGCTATACCCATGTATCGCAGGTGATGTCGCCCGGCGAATACTCGGTGCGCGGCGGCCTGATCGACCTGTTCCCGATGGGCTCGGTGCTGCCCTACCGGCTCGACCTGTTCGGCGACGAGATCGAATCGATCCGCACCTTCGACGCCGACACCCAGCGCTCGCTGTATCCGGTCAAGGAAGTGCGCCTGCTGCCGGGACGCGAGTTCCCGATGGACGACGCCGCCCGCACCGCGTTTCGCGGCCGCTGGCGCGAACGCTTCGAGGGCGACCCGACCCGCTCGCCGATCTACCGCGACATCGGCAACGGCATCGCCTCGGCCGGCATCGAGTATTACCTGCCGCTGTTCTTCGAAGAGACGGCCAACCTGTTCAACTACCTGCCCGATGAAGCGCCGGTGGCCCTGGTCGGCGATATCGACGCGGCGATCCAGCGCTTCTGGCTGGACACCGAATCGCGCTACCGCTTCCTGAAGAGCGACCGCGAACGCCCGATCCTGGAGCCGCACGAGCTGTTCCTCGGCGCCGAGCAGTTCTTCACCTGCATCAAGCCGCACGGCCGCTGGAATATCGCGCGCGATCCAGGCGCACCGGCCTCCGAGCTGTCGGCCCCGATTCCCGACATCGCCGTCAACCGGCGCCTGGACGACCCGCTGACCAACCTGCGCGCCTTCCTGCTGCGCACCGACACACGCGTGATGATCTGCGCCGACTCGGCCGGCCGCCGCGAGACCCTGCAGCAGTATTTCAGCGAGTACAAGCTGGACCTGGCGCCGGTCGAGGGCTTCGAGGGCTTCCGCGCCGGCAGCGCCAGGCTGGCACTGGGCGTGGCCCCGCTGCAGGCCGGCTTCGAGCTGCTCGATGAATCATCCGGCCACCTGGTGTTCATCACCGAGACCGAGCTGTATGCCGGTTCGGGCCGGCGCGCCGGCAAGAAGAAGCAGGAAGCGACCAGCCAGGTCGAGTCGATGGTGCGCGACCTGTCGGAGCTCAAGATCGGCGATCCGGTAGTGCATATCAACCATGGCATCGGGCGCTATATGGGCCTGACCAGCATGGACCTGGGCGAAGGCGAGACCGAGTTCCTGCACCTGGAGTATGCAAAGGACACCAAGCTTTATGTGCCGGTATCGCAGCTGCACGTGATCTCGCGCTACTCCGGCACCTCGCCCGAGGATGCGCCGCTGCACTCGCTGGGTTCGGGCCAGTGGGAGAAAGCCAAGCGCAAGGCGGCCGAGCAGGTGCGCGATACCGCCGCCGAGCTCCTGAACCTCTACGCGCGCCGCGCCGCGCGCCAGGGCCACGCGTTCGAATACTCGAGCGTCGATTACGAGAATTTCGCCCAGAGCTTCGGCTTCGACGAGACGCCGGACCAGGCCGAGGCGATCCACAACGTCATCAAGGACATGACCTCGGGGCGGCCGATGGACCGCCTGGTGTGCGGCGACGTCGGTTTCGGCAAGACCGAGGTGGCGCTGCGCGCCGCCTTCATCGCCGTCATGGGCGGCAAGCAGGTGGCGATCCTGGCCCCGACCACCTTGCTGGCCGAACAACACGCCCAGACCTTCGCCGACCGCTTCGCCGACTGGCCGGTCAGGATCGCCGAGCTGTCGCGCTTCAGGACAGGAAAAGAAATCAACAATGCGATCAAGGGCATGGCCGACGGCACGCTCGACATCGTGATCGGCACGCATAAACTGCTGTCGCCCGACGTGAAATTCACGCGCCTCGGGCTGGTCATCATCGACGAGGAACACCGCTTTGGCGTGCGCCAGAAAGAAGCCCTGAAGGCCCTGCGCGCCGAAGTCGACGTGCTGACCCTGACCGCGACCCCGATCCCACGCACCCTGGGCATGGCGCTCGAAGGCTTGCGCGACTTTTCGATCATCGCGACCGCGCCGCAAAAGCGCCTGGCGATCAAGACCTTCGTTCGCAGCGAGGATGGCTCGATCATCCGCGAAGCCTGCCTGCGCGAACTGAAACGGGGTGGCCAGATCTACTTCCTGCACAACGAAGTGGACACCATCGAAAATCGCCGCGCCATGCTGCAAGAGCTGCTTCCCGAAGCGCGTATCGGCGTGGCCCACGGCCAGATGCACGAGCGCGACCTCGAGAAGGTCATGCGCGACTTCGTGGCCCAGCGATTCAACATCCTTCTATGCACGACGATCATCGAGACCGGCATCGACGTGCCGACCGCGAATACGATCATCATGCACCGCGCCGACAAGTTCGGCCTGGCCCAGCTGCACCAGCTGCGCGGCCGGGTCGGCCGTTCGCACCACCAGGCCTACGCCTATCTCCTGGTCAGCGACCTGTCGAACCTGACCAAGCAGTCGCAGCGCCGCCTGGATGCGATCCAGCAGATGGAAGAACTGGGCAGCGGGTTCTACCTGGCCATGCACGACCTGGAGATCCGCGGCGCCGGCGAGGTGCTGGGCGAGAACCAGTCTGGCGAAATGCTCGAAATCGGCTTCCAGCTGTATTCGGACATGCTGAGCGAGGCGGTGCGCTCGCTCAAGGCCGGCAAGGAACCCGACCTGGCGGCGCCACTGTCGTCGACCACCGAGATCAACCTGCACGTGCCGGCCCTGCTGCCGGCCGACTACTGCGGCGACGTGCACGAACGGCTGTCGATCTACAAGCGCCTGGCCAACTGCGAAAGCCAGGACCGCATCGATTCGATGCAGGAAGAGCTGATCGACCGCTTCGGCAAGATGCCGGACGCCGTCAAGGCCCTGGTCGAGACCCACCGCCTGCGCATCGCCGCGAAGAGCGTCGGCATCGTCAAGATCGATGCCCATGGCGAGGCGGCCAGCCTGCAGTTCATGGAAAAGCCGCCGATCGACCCGATCAGGATCATCACGCTGATCCAGAAGAACCGCCAGGTCAAGCTCGCCGGCCAGGATAAGCTGCGTATCACCGCCAGCATGCCCGACCTGGCGGCGCGCGTGAACCAGATCAAACAGACAATCAAACAACTGCTCGCCTGACGAGAACGACATTCATGACCACGAACCTGGTGCTGCAAGGACCGCAGGCAACCCAAGCAACGCTCGAGCGCCTGGCCGGCCTGGCCAATCCGCAACGTTTGACCCAGCTCGGCGCGCACGCGCTGCGCGCCGAAGGCGTCGCCTTCAGCGCCGCGCTCAAGCAGCAGATCGAGGCCGCCGCCTTCGGGGCGGGCGTCGACGCCAGCTTCATCGCCGCCGGACGCCTGCTATCGGACTTCAAGCTGGTGGCGATGGACATGGATTCGACGCTGATCACCATCGAGTGCATCGACGAGATCGCCGACATGCAGGGCCTCAAGCCGCAAGTGGCGGCGATCACCGAGGCGGCCATGCGCGGCGAGCTCGATTTCTCGGAAAGCCTGGCGCGGCGCGTGGCACTGCTCGAAGGCTTGGAAGCGGGCGCCCTACAGCGCGTGTATGACGAACGCCTGCGCATTTCACCGGGCGGCGAAGCGATGCTGCAGGCGGTGCAGGCGGCCGGCCTCAGGACGCTCCTGGTGTCGGGCGGCTTCACCTTTTTCACCGAGCGCCTCAAGCCGCGCCTTGGCCTGGACTACACCCACGCCAATGTGCTCGAAGTCATCGACGGCAAGTTGAGCGGTCGCGTGCTGGGGGGCGTCGTCGACGCCGAGGAAAAGAAGCGCACCGTCGAGCGCGTGTGCGCGGAGATGGGCATCGACCCATCGCAAGCCATCGTCATGGGCGACGGCGCCAACGATCTCGGGATGATGGGCATCGCTGGTCTGTCGGTTGCCTTCCGCGCCAAGCCGGTGGTGCGCGCCCAAGCATCTGTCGCCCTCAACTTCTCGGGCCTGGACGCTCTGTTGACCATCCTGTCCTGAGCCGGCGCCAGCCGGTTTGGCGGCGCCGGCACGATCGCCGGCGCCACGCAAGGGCCGTGTTCTTGTGGCGTTTGCCGCGTCACACTTCCTACGTATCCGCTGATTCCTAGAATTGGCAATCCTTCCCATCAGAAATCCGCACGACCCAGCGCAAAGGATGTGCGCGACGGCCCGCGCGTGACCCGCGCTCTGGGATATCGTGGTTTCGGGGTCAATCGCGCCCTACCCTCCAGGACCTTCTTCAGGAGCCCGCCATGTCCAATCCGGATTTCAGTGTCTCCCATTTGCCCGGCATTCCACCTTCCTCGCCTGCGCAAGACAAGCCCGGCGTCGATCGGGGCCGACGACGTGTTTTGCTCGCCGCTCCGATCGTGGCCGGCGCGCTCGCCGCGCCGGGCGGCGCGGTCAAGGCCCAGACAGGCGTGCCCGAGCGCTGGAGCGCGGGCTGGGGTTGCGCTCCAGCCGGCCCGCCGCCGCCCGCCTCGCTGCTGACCTTCACCGACCAGACCCTGCGCCTGATCGTGCGCACCAGCCTCGGCGGCAACCGCATCCGCATCCGGCTCTCGAACGAGATGGGCGATGCAGCGCTGCGCGTCGGCAACGCGCGCGTGGCCTTGCGCGCCGGCGGCGCCGTGATCACCGCGGGCACCAGCCGCCAGCTGACCTTCGGCGGCCGCACGAGCGTGACCGTCCCGGCCGGCGCCCCGGTGGTCTCCGACCCGGTGACGCTGCCGGTCGCGCCGTTCACCGACCTCGCGATCAGCGTGTATCTTCCCGGCACGGTGCAGGCGACCACGATCCACAACGCCGCCTACCAGGCGAGCTACGCCTCGACCGCCGGGGACTTCGGCGCGCAGACATCGCTGCCGGTCCAGCGCGCCTTCGCCTCCTGGCCGTTCCTGACCGAGGTCGACGTGGACCGTGCCGCGCCGGTGCTGGTGGCGGTGGGCGATTCGGTGACCGACGGGGTGGGCAGCACTTCCAACCTCAACCGACGCTGGCCCGACTACCTGGCGCGCCGCTTCCAGGCTGAGCTCGGTAACGACCGCATCGGCGTCGTCAACCGCGGCATCGCGGCCAATCGGATGCTGGCCGACACCGGCACCGCGCTGTTGGCAGGCAACGACCTGCTGGAGCGCTTCGATCGCGACGTGCTGTCCACCGCCGGGGTGCGCGGGCTGGCGGTGCTCATCGGCATTAACGATATTGTCTATAGCCCGCCATCGGCGCCGATTCCGGCCGAGGACCTCATCGCCGGCTACCAGCAGCTGATCGCACGTGCGCATTTGCACGGCATGCCAGTGCTGGGGGCGACGTTGCCGCCGTTTTTCGGCTTCGTCTATTACACCCCGGCGCGCGAGGCGGTGCGGCAGGCGGTCAATGCCTGGATGCGCAGCGCGCAGCCGTTCGACGCGCTCGCCGATGTCGACCTGGCGCTACGCGATTCCGGTGCGCCGCAGCGCCTCCTTGCTGGGTACGACAGCGGGGATCGCCTGCATCCGAATGATGCGGGTTACCAGGCCTTGGCGGCGGCAGTGCCGCTGCCGGCGCTGTGGTCACTGATGGGTGGAGGGCTTTGACGATATGCCGTCTTGGTTCGGCGCCGTGTAACAGGGTGTAATTCCTTGGACACACTGATCCGGCATTCCGTATGATGACATGATCAGGAGGACCGCCATGAAAAATCTCGTCATCATTCTCGGGTCGCTGGGTCTGCTGGCCGGCTGCGCCGCGCCGGGCCCGACCTATACCTACCAGCAACCATCCGATCCCAGCCAGTGGCGGGTGGTGTCCGTGACGCCGGTGCCGGTCGGTACTGGCGCCCAAGTGGCCGCATCCGGCCAGGGCAGCGTCGTCACTTCGACCCCGATCGCCACTGCGCCCCCCAGCTCTGGCTGGTCGACCACGTCGGTAACGCCCGTGTACCGCACGCAACAACCAGTCATCGTACAGCAACAGCAGCCGGTCTGGGTGCAGCAGCAACCGGTGTATGTGCCGCAGCCGGTGTATGTCGAGCAGCCGCGCTACTGGTATCCACCGATTTCGATCGGCCTCGGGTTCGATTTTGGACGCAGCAGCTGGCGCGGACACCGTGGTCGCGGCTGGGGTGGACACATCGGGACGCGCTGGCCTCACGGCTGGTAAATAACGAAGCCGGCGGATGCCGGCTTTTTTGTTGCTCATCCATGGCCCCTGCGGGCCCGGACGATCAATGCCCGTGCTGGCGCTCGTACTCGTCCGCCTCGGCCTTGGTGGCGTGCACGGTGCCATCCGGATGCTCCGGCGGCGTATACAGCGTGTACAAACGCATCGGCTCGCTCTTCGAGGTATTGATGACATTGTGCTCGGTACCGGCCGGGACCACGACAGCAACACCGTCTTCAAGCTTGTGCTCTTCGCCGTCCAGCAGCGCCACGCCCGCGCCCGCTTCAACGCGGATGAACTGGTCATGGCCTTCGTGCCGCTCGAGTCCGATCTCGTCGCCCGGCTGCAGGGTCATGATGACGAGCTGGCTGCGTTTGGTGGTGTAGAGCACCTCGCGGAAGTTGTTTCCAGAGAGCGTTTTTTGTTCGATATTGATGCTGTCGCCCGACATAGGGTTCTCCAAAATGCTGCGCGCGCGGCCCAGGGCTGCGCGGAGGTTCACGGACGGCAGATGCCGCTCTGTCATCGATTGTATAAGAGCCGGGCGATTCGTGTGCGAAGGGCGCCTGGCGCCCCTCGGGTCCCCCTTACCCTGCGCCAAACAAGTCATGCGCATCGAGAATGGCCCAGGCGATCTCGGGCCGCTCGACCAGGCGCCGGCGCACCGCCGCCGGCACCGACTGGCGGAGCTTCTTGCACAATCCCGGGCGCTCCTCGAGCACGACCACGATCCCGCGCACGGTGCGCACCTCGTTGGGGCCGGGGGCGATGCGCAGTTCGGCGCCGACGTTCTTGCGGATCAGATTCTGGACGTGCTGCAGGTCGGCATAGCTGTCGACACGCTCGATGCGCTCGATCAGCTTCAACTCTTGCTGGCGCGTGATCAACAAGGGCCGCTGGTCGGCCGCCGGGTCGGCCAGCACCCGGTCGCGCTCGCACACGCAGGCGCCCGGCGGGCATTCTACCCGCAGGGGCATGCCGGCGATCGGCGCCGGCGGGACGGAGGATGCAGCGGCAGAAATCGTCACGCTCAGGGTTGAAAATCGGTTTGCTCGCTTGATTCTACCTCGGCAAAGTCGTTGAGGGCGCCTTCGTTGCGCCGCGCCACCGTGGCCAGCAGCGCTGCCATCCTCCGGTGGTGCGAGCCCTTCCAGTAGATCCGCAGGCAGCTGTCGCAGATGGTGAAACTGTCGTGCAGCGCGCGCACCGACGGCGGCAGCCGCTCGGCGACGCTCGCCTTGTCGACCATGCGCAGCGCCATATTGCAATGCAGGCAGAGCGAGAACGGCCGCGCGCCGCGCGCCAGGTCGAGCCGGTCGAACAGCTCTTGCAACTGTTGCGCCGGGTCGAGGGCGTGGATATAGCAGCCATGCACGACAGCGCGCCGCTTGAGCAGTTCACGGTCCCGCGTCAGCACGATGCGATCGTCCAGCTGCGCCAGGCGCTCGACGTCATCGTCATGGTAATGGTTGTCGTACAGGGTGCCGTAGCCCGCCATGCGCAACAGGCGCGCCAGGCCACCCAGATGCGAATCGGCGATAAAGCGCATGCGCGCGCGGGCCCGGTCGCGTGATCGTTCCTGTGTGGGTCTGCCGTGCGGGCCCAGGCCGTGCGACTCGAAGCGCGCGTACACGGCGACATGGTCGCCTTCGTCGATCACCCGGTCGAAACCGCTAGCTTCCCGGTTGACCAGCACCATGTCGACTTCGGTGTGCGGCACACCGAGCGCCTCGACCATGTGCTTGGTGGTCGACCGGTACGCACATGCCGCGGCGAAAGTACGGCCGCGCCGGTCGCGGGGCAGGAATTGTCCCAACGCCTGATGGAATCGAAAGGTCGCGCTCACCATGCTTGCACCTGTCTGGCCCGATCGCCCGCCTGCAAATCCTGCTCTTGCACCAATTCGGCCGCCTGTACATCCTACTCCTGCATCAATTCGGCCGCCTGTACATCGTACTCCTGCATCAATTCTAGTGCATTGGGTACGGAGGCGCCCTCCGCCGTATTGTCGAGGATGCACCACACCTTGCGTCCTCGCGCGACCAGTGCGTCGAATTCGGCCCGCCAGCGTGCGATCTCTTCCTGCGGATAACGCGAGTAATAGATGCGCGGCGTTCCGTGCAGGCGGACGTAGACTTCCTCAGCGCTGGTCGGTTCGTGCGGGCCCGGCTGGCCGGCCGCCGGGTCGGCGATCACGCGGATCACCCCGCATTCGCGCAGCAAGGCGCTGGCCGCTTCGGAAAACCAGCTCGCATGGCGCGCCTCGAAGGCAATACTGCAGCCGAAACGGGCGCGCAAGCCATCGAAGAAGGCGTGCGCCGGTGCATCGGTGAAACCGAAACGCGGCGGCAACTGCACCAGCAGGCAGCCGAGCTTATGGCCCAGCATGCCCGCTTCACGCTGGAAGCGGTCCAGCTGCGCGCCGACCTCGATCAGGCGCGCCTCGTGCGTCATGGCGCGCGGCACCTTGACGGCGAAGCGGAAGTCGTCCGGCACGCTGGCGGCCCAGCGCGCATAGGTTTCAGGCTTGTGCGGCCTGTAGAACGAGGAATTGATCTCCACCGTGGGGAAGACGGCGGCATAGCGTTCCAGGTGGCTGCCTTCGGCGGGGAAAGCATCGGCGCAGGCCTTGGGCAGGCTCCAGCCGGCGCAGCCGACGCGCAGGCGGCCGGTCGATTCGGATTGAGGCATCGGACTACCGTGATCGTGTCATTCCCACAATTCTATGCAAGTCGCCTTCGTCGCGGCGCATGGCTGGGCCGGCGACGCGAACGCACGGCCGCGCTTACAATGCCGTCATCGTGTCCACCGAAGGAGAAGCACCATGAGCGACCCGCTCCACGTCGTCTGCCCGCACTGCGATGCGGTCAACCGCATGCCGCAGGCGCGGCTGCGGGATGCCCCTACCTGCGGCAAATGTTCGCAAGCCATCTTCAGCGGCCGTCCGCTGGACGTCGACAGCGCCCGCTTCGAGCGCCACATCATGCGCAACGATGTACCGGTGCTGGTCGACTTCTGGGCCGAATGGTGCGGCCCCTGCAAGATGATGGCGCCGGCGTATGCCCAGGCCGCCCAGCGGCTCGAGCCGCAGGTACGCCTGCTGAAGGTCGATACCGAACACGCGCAAGACCTGTCGGCGCGCTTCGCCATCCGCAGCATCCCCACCCTGGCGCTGTTTCGCGGCGGGCAAGAAATTGCACGCCAGTCGGGCGCCATGGACGCAGGACGGCTGGTGGCATGGGTCCGCCACCATATAGGCTGAGTCCTGCTTCGCTCCGGCCTGCACGGCCCCGCATGGGCGCGGCCGGCGCTGATACAATGGCAACAAACGGGATGATCCCGTCTCTTACAAGGAGCCGCTATGTCGCAAGAACTGGTATTGGAACGAGGCGTCGAGGACAGCAAGCACTGGGCGCGCATCCTGTACGTGATTCACGCACTGACCTTCTTCTTCTCGCTCGGGATGCTGTCGATCATCCCCGTGATCGTCAACTATATCAAGCGTCCGGAAACCGTCGGCACGCTCGTGCACAGCCATCACACCTGGATGATCCGGTCGTTCTGGTGGTATGCAGCCTGGATGGCCGTCGGCGCCGTGCTGTTCATCACCGTCATCGGCATCCCGCTTGCGTACCTGCTGTGGTTCGTGGTCTGGGTCTGGAAAGCCTACCGCCTGGTGCGCGGCTTCCTTGACCTGAACAGTAACAAGGCGATGCCGGCGTGAAAACGCATGGGGCCGACCAGGCCCCATGTTTCATGACAGCAGTTCGAACGCCTGCTCGAGATCGGCGATCAGGTCGGCCGGATCTTCCAGGCCGACATTAAAGCGCACCAGCACGCCGGGATCGATCCATTTGTCGCGCAGGCTCTTGATCCGGTACGGCATCACCAGGCTGTTCGGCCCTCCCCAGCTGTAGCCGATGCCGAACAGGGTCAAGGCATCGACCATCCGGTCGACCTGGGCCTCGTCGTGGCGCGAATCGAACACCACCGAGAACAGCCCGCCGGCACCGGTAAAATCGCGTTTCCAGAATGCGTGGCCAGGACAATCCTCGAACGCCGGGTGCAGCACCTTCGCCACTTCAGGCCGCGCCTTGAACCAGGCGGCAAGCAGGCGCGCGCTGGCATCGTGACGCTCGAAACGCAGCTTCATGGTCGGCAGGCCGCGCTGCACGAGGTAGGCGTCGTCCGGGCTCACGCCCATGCCGAGCCGCATATGCGCCTGCGCGATGCGGTCGTTGAGCGCGCGATCGCGCGTGATCACGGCGCCCATCAGCAGGTCCGCCCCGCCCGACTGGTACTTGGTCAGCGCATGCATGACAATGTCGACGCCGTGGTCGAAGCCACGCAGCGCAAGGCCGGCCGCCCACGTATTGTCCAGCGCCACGATCACCCCGCGCGCGTGGGCCGCCTTGCACAAGGCCGGCAGGTCCGGCACTTCCATCGAGACCGAACCGGGCGCCTCGGTCCACAGCAACCTGGTGTTTGGCTGGATCAGCTGTGCGATGCCGGCGCCGATCATTGGATCGTAATAGCGCGCGCAGACGCCGAAATCCTCGGTCAGCCAGCGCCCCAGTTCGCGATTCGGGTTGTAGACGTTATCCGGCAACAGCACGTCGTCGCCACTCTTGAGCAGCGCGAAGTCGACCATTGCGATCGCAGAGAGGCCGGAAGGCGTCAGCAGGCAGTGCGCGCCACCCTCGATCTCGGCCAGCTTGCCTTCGAGCGCGAAGGTGGTCGGCGTGCCGTGCAGGCCGTAGGTATAGGCCTGCTTGTCGCGCCATTCGGTCGAGCGCATCGCGGCGGTATTCGGGAACAGCACCGTCGACGCGCGGTGGATCCCGGGCGGGAAGGCGTCGAACCCGCTCGGCGCGACGTAGTCGCTATGGATCAGGGTGGTCTGGATCGACTTCTTGTTCATATGACGGTCGCGCTAAGCCCTGGGTGAATTGCGTCAGACTGGCGTGGCCCACAGGTCGTGGGCGTCGGCACGGGTAACAACCACGTCGGCGAACTGACCGACCGCCAGCTTGTTCTTGCCAGGCACCAGCGGGCGCTTGATGTGGACCACGCCGTCGATTTCGGGCGCATCCGCAGCCGAGCGACCGATCGCTTCGCGCGCGCCGACTTCGTCGACCAGCACGCGCAACGTCCTGCCCACCTTGGCCTGCAGGCGCTTGGCCGAAATCTCTTCTTGCAGCAGCATGACGCGCGCGCGGCGTTCCTCGCGCACTTCTTCCGGCACCGGGTTGGCCAGCTCGTTGGCGGTAGCGCCTTCGACCGGCGAGTAGGCGAAGCAGCCCAGGCGGTCGATCTGCGCCTCTTTCAGGAAGTCGAGCAGGTACGCGAATTCGGCCTCGGTCTCGCCCGGGAAGCCGGCGATGAAGGTCGAGCGGATCGTCAGGTCCGGGTTCATGCGGCGCCAGTTGAGGATGCGCTCGAGGTTCTTCTCGCCGCTGGCCGGACGCTTCATGCGCTTCAGGACATCCGGATGCGCGTGCTGCATCGGGATGTCGAGGTAAGGCAGCACGTGACCGTCGCCCATGAACGGGATCGCCTGGTCGACGTGCGGGTAAGGATAGACGTAGTGCAGGCGCACCCAGGCGTCGTACTGGCGCGCCAGCTGGCCCAGTGCCTCGACCAGCTGCGTCATGTGGGTCTTGATCGGGCGGCCGTTCCAGAAGCCGGTGCGGAACTTGACGTCGACGCCGTAGGCCGATGTGTCCTGCGAGATCACCAGCAGTTCCTTGACGCCGGCCTTGAACAGGTTCTCGGCCTCGATCAGCACTTCGTCGATGCGGCGCGACACCAGGTCGCCGCGCATCGACGGGATGATGCAGAAGCTGCAGCGGTGGTTGCAGCCTTCCGAGATCTTGAGGTAGGCGTAGTGCTTCGGGGTCAGCTTGACGCCGTGGTCCGGCACCAGGTCGATGAACGGGTCGTGCGGTTTCGGCAGGTGCAGGTGCACCGACTCCATCACTTCGGTGACGGCGTGCGGGCCGGTCACGGCCAGCACCCTGGGGTGCACCTTGGTGATGATGTCGTCGCCCGCCGCGTCTTTCTTGGCGCCCAGGCAGCCGGTCACGATCACCTTGCCGTTTTCGGCCAGCGCTTCGCCGATCGCGTCGAGCGACTCCTGCACTGCAGCGTCGATGAAGCCGCAGGTGTTGACGATCACCAGGTCGGCGCCGTCGTAGGAATTGGCGGTCTGGTAGCCTTCGGCGCGCAGCTGGGTCAGGATCTGTTCCGAGTCGACCAGCGCCTTCGGGCAGCCGAGCGACACGAAGCCGACCTTCGGCGCGATCACGCCCTGGGCCGGCGTCGGGATGACGATGGCGGGGGCTTTCGCGGCGGCAGCGATGCTGGGGCTGTTGCTCGGGTTGGCGGAAGGATTACGACGAAGTTCAGGCATGGGCGGACGACAAATGATTTGGGCAATCCGCGATTGTACCTGAACCCGGGGCCCCGGTGGGGACGCCGGGGCCGTATGTTGCAGCGCCGTGCGACGCGCTTACTTCTTGTCGGTCGGAGTGGTCGGCATGCCCGGGAATGGAAACGCGCCAAACATCGCCTTGCTCTGGTTCTGCATCTGCTCTTGCATCTGCAGGAACAGGTTCTTGCTCTGGTCGATGTAGTTGTTCATCATGCCCTGCATCATCGGGCCCTGGACGTTCATGAACTGGGTCCACATCTCGGGGCTGAATGGCTTGCCTTCGAGCGCGCCGGCGGCGTTGCTGGTGAACTTGTTCTGGATGTCGGTGAAGGCCTGGACGTTCTTTTCCAGGTAAGAACCCATCATGCCCTGCATCGCGTGACCGTAGTAGCGAATGATCTGCGCCAGGACCGAGCTCGAAAACATCGGGACGCCGTTCGCTTCTTCCTCGAGGATAATCTGAAGCAGGATACTGCGGGTCAAGTCTTCGTTGCTCTTGGCGTCGACAACGGTAAACTCGTCGGCGTCGAGCACGAGCTGCTTGACGTCGGAAAGCGTGATGTAGGAACTGGTCTGCGTATCGTACAGGCGACGGTTCGGGTATTTCTTGATCAGGCGTTCCGTACTTTTCTTCACACTGCTCATCTCTCGGTCCATAGGTTGCGCCGCGGCTTCATGCGCCACGTATTTAGAATTGTTTGCGCCGGCATCGCCGGTTCGTCTCCTGCCCGCCCGCCGCCAGGTCGGCAGCAGACGAACAGCAGACACCATACCACGCAATTGATGCAGGTGCAGCAATTACTAGGTTGGTCATTACCCTGGCTTTTCTGTCAATTTAAGGCACGTCCGTTCAGTCGGCACGCGCCTTGACGTAGCGTCCCGGCGCAGGCTCGAGTGCTGCATATTGCGCGTTGCCCGGCGCGGCCGGGGCCGGCACTTCGGCGCCGCCGTACTGGGCCAGGAACCTGGCCCACTCCGGCCACCAACTGCCCTTGTTCTCGACCGCGCCATCGAACCAGGCGCGATCGTCCATCGGCTTCGATGTGCCGTCCTTGTCGTTGACCCAATAGCTGCGCTTGTTCTTCGCCGCGGGATTGATGACGCCCGCGATGTGGCCCGAGGCGCCCAGCACGAACCGGTTCGCCTTCGGGTTCGCCGGATTGAGCAAGCCCATCGACGCATACGCAGCCTGCCACGGCACGATATGGTCTTCCTTCGAGCCATAGATGAACACCGGCGCGTCGATTTTGCCGAGGTCGACCGGCACGCCGCACACGGTCAGCGCGCCAGGCGTCCTGAGCTTGTTCTCCAGGTAGGTATTGCGCAGGTACCAGCAGAACATCGGGCCCGGCAGGTTGGTGCTGTCGGCATTCCAGTACAGCAGGTCGAAGGCCGGCGGCTCCTTGCCTTTCAAATAGTTCTGTTGTACATAGTTCCAGACCAGGTCGTTTGGACGCAGGGCCGAGAAAGTCGTCGCCAGGTCGCGTCCCGGCATCAGGCCGCCGCCGCCCAGGGTCTGCTCGCGCAGCGCCACTTGTGCTTCGTCGACGAACACTTCGAGCACGCCGGTATCGGAAAAATCGAGCAGGGTGGTCAGCAGCGACAGGCTGGCGGCCGGCTGCTTGCCGCGCGCGGCCAGCACCGCCAGCGCGGTAGCGGCGATCGTGCCGCCGACGCAGAAGCCGAACACATGGGCTTTTTCTTGCCCGCTGATCTCGGCCACCACGTCCAGTGCGCGGATGGCGCCCTTCTCCACGTAGTCGTCCCAGCCCAGGTTGGCTTGCGTACGATCAGGATTGCGCCATGACACCATGAACACGGTATTGCCCTGCTCCACCACATAGCGCACCAGCGAATTCTCGGGTTGCAGGTCGAGGATGTAGAATTTGTTGATGCAGGGCGGGATCATCAGCAGCGGCACGCTGCGCACCGTCGGCGTGGCTGGCGTGTACTGGATCAGCTGGAACAACGCGTTTTCAAAGACCACCTGGCCGGGCGTATTGCCGACATTGCGGCCAACCTCGAAGGCGGATTCGTCCGACTGCGAGATGCGCCCCCTTTGCATGTCGGCCAGCATGTTCGCCATGCCCTTGGTCAGGCTCTCGCCCTTGGTGTCGATCATTTTCTTCTGCGCTTCTGGATTCGTCGCGAAGAAATTGGCGGGCGACATGGCGTCGACCATTTGCTGCACCGCGAACCGGATCTTCTGGCGCTCGCGCGGGCCGGCCTCGACCGCATCGGCCAGGGCCAGCATGAATTCGGAATTGAGCAGGTAGGACGCGGCCGAGAATGCCGACAGCGGATTGCCGACCCATTCCGATGCCGAGAAGCGCCTGTCGTGCAGCGCCGGCGTCTTGCCGGACATAAAATCTTGCCAGAGTTGGGCGCCCTTCTTGAGGTAATCGTCGCGGATCGACTCGAGCTTGGTCGGGTCGATGCCGGCGCCCATATCCTTGAGGAAGCCGGCCAGCGGATTGGCCGACGCGGGTGGCGCGGACAAGGGAGCCATGGGCGCCATCTTCATCCAGCCCTCCCAGGCCTTGGGATCGGTAAACTGGGACAACCAGGTTGCGGCGAAAGCTTGCGGGTCAGGCATGTTCATGTAGGCATCCGTTGTTAGAATCTCGTCTCTTCAACCAGGAACAAAACATCATGTGGATCGTGGCCATCGCGTGGATATACGTTGTCGTACTCATGGCGGCGACCGAACCGACCGTGGTCGGCGGCATCATGACCTTTGTCTTTTACTGCGCAGTCCCATTATCCATTCTTTTCTATCTGACTGGCGCAAGGCGGCGTCGGCAGCGCCGCCAAATGACAACGCATCGCCAAGGCAAGCCTGCCAACAAGGACGCGGCGGGAGATGCCGCCGAGTCATCGGATGGCGACGGCGACTGAGCAGTATCGGACAGCCGCCCCCCTTACTTGATCCAGATCAAGCTGGCTTGACGACCGGTGACGCCGTCGCGGCGGTAGGAATAAAAGCGCCCGGGCGCGCCAGCGGTACACAGGCCGCCGCCATGGACACGGTCGACGCCATCCTGCGCCAGCATCAGGCGCGCCAGGGTGAACATATCGGCCAGGTATTTGCCCGTGCGCCCCGGATAATCGCGGAAACAGGCATGCACCGCCCCGCCAGGGATCGCCGCCGCGAACGCATCCACCACATCCTGCCCCACCTCGAACGCCTCGGGGCCGATGGCCGGCCCCATCCAGGCCGTGATCTCGCCGGCGCCCGCCGCGCGCATGGCTTTCACGGTCGCACCGAGCACGCCACCGGCCAGCCCGCGCCAACCGGCATGGGCGGCGCCCACCACCTTGCCATCCAGGTCGGCGAACAGCACCGGCAGGCAATCGGCGGTCAGGATGGCGCAGACGATTCCGGCGGCAGTCGCGATACTGGCGTCGCCCATGCGGACCGGCTGGTCGGACCCCACGGTGGCGGCATCGACCACGTCGGCGCCATGCACTTGCGCGATCCAGGCCGGACGGCCGGGCAGCCAGGCGCGCAGGCGCTCGCGGTTGGCGCGCACGGCATCGGGGTCGTCGTTGACGTGCAGTCCCAGGTTGAGGCCGCCACCGCCCTTGCCGTCGTCATAGGGCGCGGCGCTGACCCCGCCGTCGCGGCTGGTGGCCAGCGCGCCGATCGACGCCGGCAGGTCCGGCCATGCCGGCCAGACCAGGTCGGCCGCAGCAAGCTCGCCTTGGGTCATACGCGGTAGGTGACGACGCCGTCGTCGTCATCCTCGTGTGCGGTCTCGCTGCCGAAGTGGCCATCTTGCGGCTCTTCGATGCCCGCCTGGGCGATCAGCGCGGCGAAGTCGTCGGCCAGAGGCACCGTCCATTCGCATTGCTCGCCCGTGCCCGGGTGCACCAGGCCGAGACGGCGCGCCTGCAGCGCCTGGCGGTGGAACACCGGGGTCAGGTGGCGCTTGCCGTAGACCGCATCGCCGACGAGGGCAAACCCCAGCGACTGCATGTGGACGCGGATCTGGTGGGTGCGGCCGGTCTCGAGGCGGCAGCGCACCAGCGACACCGGACGCCGGTCGAGTTCTCCGGTGACGACGCGCTCGTAATGGGTGATCGCCGGCTTGGCGAACGGGCTGTTCGAGACCGCCATCTTGACGCGGTCCTTGGCGTCGCGGCCCATCGGGCTGTCGATGGTGCCCGAGGCGCGCGGCGTGCCCCAGACCAGCGCGAAGTATTCGCGCTTGACGGTGCGCGCCTGCAGTTGGCGCACCAGGTCGGTCTGGGCGGCCAGGGTCTTGCCCACCACCATCAGACCGCTGGTGTCCTTGTCCAGGCGGTGCACGATGCCGGCGCGCGGCACGCCGACCAGTTGCGGGCAGTGGTGCAACAGGCCGTTGAGCAGGGTGCCGCTCCAATTGCCCGAGCCCGGATGCACGACCAGGCCGGCCGGCTTGTTGACGACGATGATGTCGTCGTCCTCGTGGACGATGTTCAGCGCCATTTCTTCTGGCGCGAACGCCGTGTCCTCGGGCGCGGCCTGCGGCTCGACGACGATGGTCTCGTCGCCATAGGCGGTGTCCTTGCCGCGCGCCGGCTTGCCATCAACCATGATGTGGCCGCTTTCGAACCATTGCTGCAGGCGGCTGCGCGAGAACTGGGGCACGAGGCCGGCCACCACCTTGTCGAGCCGCTGGCCGCAATGTTCTTCTTGCAGCGCGAGCGTGATCGGCGACAGGTCGATGCCGGGCGCAGGGACGAACCCGGCCTCCAGTTCATCGTCAAAGTCAGGGTCAATTGGTAAATCCGCCGAATCCGGCGCAGGAGTTAATATCACGTGAGTCCCATCGGCTATAATCAGCCGTTCGTTGAATCTAGGTAAAACTTTTCTGCAAAAAGCTATGCAAAAAAAATTGTCTGTGTTGGTCGCAACTTGCGTCCTCGTCGGCCTCTCGGCATGCAGTGTTCTGCCGAAGCCTACCGACGAATCCAAAAACTGGTCGGCGGAGAAATTATACGCTGAGGCGCGCGAGGAGATGGCCGGCGGGCACTATGAAGCAGCAATTCCGCTGTTCCAGCGCCTGGAAACCAACTTCCCGTTTGGCGTCTATGCAACGCAGGCGCAGATGGAGATCGCCTACGCCCACTACAAGGCGCAGGACCAGGCCGAGGCCCTGGCCGCGGTCGAGCGCTTCATCAAGCTGCACCCGAACCATGCCCAGGTCGACTATATGTACTACCTGCGCGGCCTGATCAACTTCAACGACCAGCTCGGCTTCTTCAGCTTCGTCTACGAACAGGATCCGACCGAGCGCGATCCGCGCGCGACCCGCGAGGCGTTCGCCGCCTTCAAGGCCCTGGTCGACAAGTTCCCGAACAGCAAATATGCGCCCGACGCGATCGAGCGCATGAGCTACCTGATCAACGCGATGGCGCAGTACGAAGTGCACGTGGCGAATTACTACTATCGCCGCGGCGCCTACCTGGCGGCCCTCAACCGCGCCCAGGATGCGGTGACCAACTACACCGACGCGCCGGCGCGCGAAGAAGCACTGTTCATCATGATCCGCAGCTACGACAAGCTGGGCATGCCGCTGCTGCGCGACGACACCCAGCGCGTGTTCCTGCTCAACTACCCGGACAGCTACTTCCTCAATCCAGGTGCGCGCGGTGACGCCGCCTGGTGGAAGTTCTGGGCGAGCAACGACCAGCGTCCGCGCCCGAACGCGGTCGCCGATGCGCCCTGGTGGAAATTCTGGGCCAAGAGCGGCCCACGTCCTTCGCCAAAGGACGCGGTGCAGTAAAGACCCCTGCCGGCCGGCGCCCTCGGGCGCCGGTTGTCCGTCCGGGTCAGGCTTCTACGCGGCGGCGAAATACCCAGCTGTTGTCGCGCGAGACGCTCGCGTCAAAGGCATAGCCGTCGACGTCGAACTCCTTCAGCTGTTCAGGATCGGTGATGCCGTTGTCGGTCGCGTAGCGCGCCATCATGCCGCGCGCCCGCTTGGCGAAGAACGAGATGATCTTGTACTGGCCGTTCTTCCAGTCCTGGAACACGGGCTCGATCACCGGCGCATCCAGGAGCTTCGGCTTGACCGACCTGAAATATTCGGTCGATGCCAGGTTGACCAGGGCCATCGCCCTCGTCTCGGCCAATTGGCGATTGAGCGCTTCGGTGATCGTCGTGCCCCAGAACGCATACAAATCCTTGCCGCGCGGGTTCGCCAGCCTGGTGCCCATTTCGAGGCGATACGGATGCATCTGGTCCAGTGGACGCAGCAGGCCATACAGCCCTGAAAGGATGCGCACATGACGCTGGACGTACGCGAGCCCTTTCGCATCCAGGCTCGGGGCGTCGAAGCCGGTATAGACGTCGCCGTTGAAGGACATCACGGCCGGGCGCGCCTCGGCGTGGTCACGCTCCCAGTGGGCGTAGCGGCCGACGTTGAGCACCGACAGCGCATCCGACAGATGCATCAGTTCGCTGACCTGGGCCGGCGAGTAATCGCGCAGCACCGTGATCAGGCTACTGGCCTGCGCGATGAACTCGGGAGTGGTATGTTGCTTTGTGGTCAGGGGCGATTCGAGATCGAGCGACTTGGCGGGAGACAGGACAATCAGCATGGACGAACGAAAATTTTCCGCAAATAGATAATGTAAATAAGCAACCTACATGATAACCGTTCCAGCGAAACCCATCGTCATCGACACCAATGTCCTGCTCGACCTGTTCGTGTTCCACGATCCGCGTTGGGCCGAGCTGCTCGCCGCCATCGAGTCAAAACAAGTCGATGCCATCACGCGCGCCGAATGCCGCGACGAATACCTCGCCGTGCTGCGCTACCCGCACCTGCCGCTGGATGAAGCCGGCCGCGCGCAGGCCGCGGCGCGCTTCGACGCCCTGTTGCGCCTGGTAGCGCCCGATTCGAAAGCGATCCGCCTGCCGGTATGCACCGACCGCGACGACCAGAAATTCATGGAACTGGCGCGCGACGCCGGCGCCTCGGTCCTGATCAGCAAGGACAAGGCCTTGCTCAAACTCGGCCGCAAAACAGCCCAGGCCGGACTGTTCCGGATCATGCTGCCCGAGTCCTGGCTCAAGGCCCGCGCCGAAGGCACGTTAGAATAAAACCATCTTTCACTTCCAGAGTACACCATGAGCATCCCTGCCCTGGTCACCCGCCTGCCGCAAGTGGGCACCACCGTGTTCACCCAGATGTCGCAACTGGCGCTCGAGCACGGCGCCGTCAACCTCGGCCAGGGCTTTCCCGATTTCGCCTGCGACCCCAGGCTGGTCGACCTCGTGAGCGAGGCGATGCGCGCCGGGCATAACCAGTACGCCCCCATGGCCGGGGTACCGGCGCTGCGCGAGGCGATCGCCGCCAAGATCGAGGCGACTTATGGCCGCCGCTACGATCCCGCGACCGAGATCACCGTCACCGTCGGCGCCAGCCAGGCGATCCAGTCGGCGATCCTCGCCGCCGTGCATCCCGGTGACGAGGTGATCGTCATCGAGCCTGCGTATGACTGCTACGCGCCCGCGGTCGTCCTGAGCGGCGGCGTGGTCGTGCCGGTCGCGATGCGGGTCGACGCGGGGGGCTACAGCGTGCACTGGGACGACGTACGCGCCGCCGTCACGCCACGCACGCGGATGATCGTCGTGAATACGCCGCACAATCCGACCGGGACCATCCTGCGCCAGCCAGACCTCGATGCGCTTGCCGCGATCGTGGAAGGCAGCCAGATCCTGGTCCTCTCCGACGAGGTGTACGAGCACATGGTGTACGAGGGCGCACCGCACGCCTCGGTGTCGCGCCACCCGGTGTTGGCCGAGCGCGCCTTCGTGGTGTCGAGCTTCGGCAAGGCGTTCCACGTGACCGGCTGGAAGATCGGCCATGTGGCCGCGCCGGCGGACTTGACGGCACAATTTCGAAAGGTCCACCAGTACAACGTGTTCAGCGTCGCCACGCCGATGCAGCACGCCATCGCGGCCTACCTGCAAGACCCGGCGCCGTGGCGCGACCTGCCGGCCTTCTACCAGGCCAAGCGCGACCTGTTCCGCGCCGGCCTGGCCGGGTCGCGCTTCACGCTGCTGCCATCCGACGGCACCTACTTCCAGTGCGTGCGCTACGAGGCGATTTCGGACCTGTCCGAGGTGGCGTTCGCGCAGTGGCTGACCAGCCAGGTCAAGGTGGCGGCGATTCCCGTCTCCGTATTCTATAGCCGGCCGATCGAATCGAAAGTCGTTCGCTTCTGCTTCGCGAAGAAGGACGAGACGCTGCAGCTCGCGCTGGAGCGTCTCGCGCAGCTGTAAGTGTTACTGGCCGCGCTGCGGCTTCGTGGCCATCGCCACGATCGCGGCGCCCGCGGCGATGATCAGCGCGTCTTCGATCAGGCCGCTGCGGGTCTGGCCGATGCGCGCCATGGCCTGCTTGCGGCCCGCCAGCGTCAGGTAGGCCAGCGGCACGGCGGTGGCGACGGCGGCCGCGGCGCCCGCCTTCTCCCTTCCCTGCGGCGCCAACGCCGCCCCGGCGATCCCTGCGCTCATTACCCGCGCCAGCAAGCCAAGGAAGACCGTACGGTCGGGCGCGCTCTTCATCTTGTCGCCGAACAGCTCGCCGACGCCCATCGCCAGCGCGCCATATTTGAAGGCGGGGCGATCGAGCAGGAACAGCTCGCCCGAGGTGCCGCGGCCGGCCAGGCGCGCGGTCGCGATGGTCGCCATGGGCGTCATCGAGCGGGCGCTGGCGACGGCGCCGATCAGGATGGAAGAAAGCAGGTTACGAATGGACATGGCGGAGACTCCTGTACGAAGGTAAGCGGCTCGCAACGATGGGCGAGCCGGACCGGTTCAGGCTACCAAAGCGCGCAAACCATTGACGCACGGCTCAGCCGCGACGTCTGCCAACGACATCACTGCGCGGGACTAGTCGGTCAACAGGGTCGACGCCGCGGAGAACGTGTCGGGGCGCTCCAGGCGCTTGACCAGCAACTGGTCGATGCGGTAATGGTCGACGTCGACGACCTCGAAACGCATGCCCTCGTGCTCGACGCTATCGGTCGGCTTGGGCACCTTGCGCAGCATGTACATCATGAAGCCGGCCGCCGTCTCGTAGCGCTCTTCCTCGGGCAGCGACGGCAGGTCGAGCACGCGCTTCATGTCCGCCACCGGGGTGCTGCCGTCGATCAGCCATGAGCCGTCGTCGCGCTGCATGGTCTGCTGGTCGGCCTCCAGCGGGCTGCCCCAGCGGCCCATGACGGTGACCATGATGTCGCTCAGCGTGATCACGCCGACCACGAAGGCATATTCGTTGATTACGACCGCGAAGGTCTCCTTGCTGGAACGGAAGCGGTCGAGCATCTCGGACAGGGTCAGCGTGTCCGGGATCATCAGCACGGTGCGAATGGTCGATTCGCTCAGCTGGAACTTCGATTGCTTGCCCAGCAGGCGCACCAGGATGTCGCGTGTATCGACATAGCCGACCACGCGGTCGATCACCCCGTCGCACACGGGGAATTTCGACAGCGAGTGGTTCGCGATCTTCTGGCGAATGCTTTCCTCGGGCTCGCTCAGGTCGAAGAACACGACGTTCTCGCGCGTCGTCATGGTCGACGTGACGGTGCGCGACTCGAGCTCGAACACGTTCTCGATGAAGTGCTGCTCCTGCTTCTGCAACACGCCGGCCTGGGCGCCGGCCTCCACCACCGCCGAGATCTCGTCGAAGGTGATGCGGTCTTCGCGCGTCATGTCGACTCCGAACAGGCGAAACAGCATGTTCGCGATCTTGTTCAGCGCCCATGAGAACGGCCGGAAGAGACGGATCACGAACAGCACGGGACGGATCACGGCCATCGCCGTGACCTCGGGCGCGATCATCGCCAGGCGCTTGGGCATGAGGTCGGAGAACAGCACGAACAAGGTCGTGACGAACACGAACGACAGGGCGAAGGCAATATTTTCGCGACCCGGGCCGCTGTAGAACAGCGACAGCCACTCGAGGAAGAACGGCCGCAGGGCGCCCTCGCCCAGGATACCGCCCAGGATCGCGATCGCATTCAGGCCGAGCTGCGAGGCGGCGAAGAAGTCGGCCGACTGCGCCTGCAGGGCCATGACCTTGCGGGCCCGCTCGTCGCCCGCCTCGGCCAGAAGTTTGAGCTTGATTTTACGCGCGCCGGCCAGCGCGATCTCGGTCAGTGACAAGAAGCCGGCCGCCAGCACCAGCAAGGCCAGCACGGCCAAATGTTCGAATAGATTCATGGGACACCCGGGTTTGTTTTTGGGTCGCTTTGACCGGGGTATTGAGGCAATGATGTCACTTTAGCACATGGCCAGCTTGACCGGTCGAGCAGGATGTCGGCCATGTGCTCGGGACCGACGAAGAACGCGTGCCGCATCCCGGCGGCGCGGTGGACCAAGCGCTCGCCGCCAATGCAAAGCCCATGCAGGGTTCAGCCACCCGTACGCTTCGGGGCGTGACCCAGCCTGGTCAGCGTGTCGGTCACCAGGTCGCAATGGTCGCCCTGCACTTCGATGACGCCATCCTTGACCGTGCCGCCGGAACCGCAGGCGGCGCGCAACTGCTTGCCAAGCAACGCCAGCGCTGCCGCGTCGAGCGCCACGCCCTTGACCAGCGTGACAGTCTTGCCGCCCCGGCCTTTCGATTGGCGCGACACCCGCACCACGCCATCGCCGACCGGCGCGGCCCTGGCCCGGCACGCGCACGCCGCCAGAGGCTGCCGGCATGCGGGACACATGCGCCCGCTCTCCGTGGAATAGACCAGGCCAGCGCTGGGACTGCGTTTCATGTCATGCTCACGTTTCTATGCAATGGTGGGGTGCCGCATGCGCTACTGCAGGCGCACAGCGACATCGAACAGCCAGGTGCGGCGTATCTCGACCACATCGTACTGCCTGGCCAGCGCGGGCGGGAAAGGACCGTAGGGCGCCTGGCTCGCGATGATCTCGCGGATACCGTCGTCGATCGCCGGCACGCCGCTCGAGGTGACGAATGTGACCTTTTCGACGGAACCGTCGGCGCGGATCGCCACCGTGACGACCGGCTGCCTGTGCGGCTGCTTGAGCGCGTCGCGCACCATGTCCAGCGTCATGTTCAACTCGATCTTCCGGCTCATCGCCTGCGCATACTCGACCAGGTCCTGGTTGGGATCCGCGCGTCCGAACAGCCACCCGCGCCGCAGGCCGCTGACTGTCGGCTGCGGCAGGCCCGGCGCTGTCGCGTTCCCGTCGCGCAGGGCGGCCTCCCTGGCCAGTTGTTCGGCGATCGCGCGCAGCCTTTCCTCGCGCGGCGCCAGCGGCGCCGGCTGGCCCTGTCCGACGGGTGCTTGCAACGCCGGCGACTGGCTGGCCTGGGCCTGGCTTGCCCGTTCCTGCTCACGTGATGCCTGCTCACGTGATGCCTGCTCACCTGCCGCCTGCTCACGCGCCGCCTGCGCACGTGCCGCCTGCTCACCTGCCGCCTGCGCACGCGCCGCCTGCTCACGTGCCGCCTGCTCACGCGCCGCCTGCTCACCTGCCGCCTGCTCACGCGCCGCCTGCTCAAGTGCCGCCTGCTCACGCGCCGCCTGTTCGCGCGCTGCCTGCTCACGCGCCGCCTGTTCGCGCGCTGCCTGCTCACGCGCTGCCTGCTCGCGCGCTGCCTGCTCACGCGCCGCCTGTTCGCGCGCCGCCTGCTCACGCGCCGCCTGCTCACGCGCTGCCTGCTCACGCGCTGCCTGCTCGCGCGCCGCCTGCTCACGCGCCGCCTGTTCGCGCGCTGCCTGCTCACGCGCTGCCTGCTCGCGCCGCTCCTGTTCGCGCCGTGCCTGCTCTTGTTGGACGGTTTCCTGCCGCACGGCCTCAAGCCGCTCCGCTTCTTTCTGCGCCTCCCACGCCTTCGCATCCTGCCTCGCCTGTTCATGGCGCGCCGCCTCGAGTGCTGCCTCTCTCGCCTCTTCGCGTTGCTCGGCGGCGACCCGGTCCGCTTTCACGCGCATGGCTGCCTCGCGCTCGGCCTGCGCACGCGCCAGGGCGATCAACTCGACCTGGGGGGACTGGTCCACCGCCTGCGGTTTCGATGTCGGGTCAAGCGCCGGTTCGGCGACGATCTCCTTCGCTTCCTGACTGACTTGCGGCGGCGCCGGAACAGGCATCTGCACGCGTGGGGCGGCTGGCGGCGCCACCGCTGCAATCGGAGCGGCAGGGGAAGCGATAACGGGAACGGGAACGGGGACCGGAGTCGGGGCTGGTCCGGGCCCCGGTATTGGCGCCGTCGCTCGAACGGGCGCCGGCGCGGCTGCTCGCACCGCCTCCGGCGCCGCGGCCGGCGTCGCCGCAGGGCGGGCCTGCGCCAGCACGACCTGCAGATCGCTGGCCGCCAGTCGCCGCTCGTGCCAGGGAAGACGCAGTCCGGCGATGCCGAAAGTGTCGCCCTGGATGGGTATGCTGAGCAGCAGCGCGTGCAACAGCAGGGACAGCAGGATCCCCAGGCGCAAGCGCCCTGACGCGACGGGTGGGGAAAACCGCTTCGAATAGGCCACGTGAACGATAAGATGCCGATAAGGAAACAAACCCGGCGATGCTAACACAACAGCAGCAAGACGGATGTCGCAGCGCACCGCTAGTCGCCGTCGCCGCCCTCGTCCCGTTTGCCCGGCTCGATCTGCTTCACGCCGCGCCGCGCCAGTCCCTCGCGCAACATGAACTCGATCTGCGCGTTCACACTGCGCAGGTCGCGGGCCGCGAGGCGCTGCAGTTCTTCCCACAATGCGGGGTCGATGCGCAACGGGAAGGCTTTTTTACCTGGACTTGCCATGCTGGTCGGCCGCTAGTTATACAGTGTGCCCGTGTTGACGATCGGCTGGGTTTCCTTGTCCGAGCACAGCACGACCAGCAGGTTGCTGACCATTGCCGCCTTGCGTTCGTCGTCGAGCTCCACGATGCCGCGTTCGGACAAGCCCTTCAGCGCCGTTTCCACCATGCTTACCGCGCCATGCACGATTTTGGCACGAGCGCTGATGATGGCCTCGGCCTGCTGCCGGCGCAGCATGACTTGCGCGATCTCGGCGGCGTACGCCAGGTGGGTCAGCTTGGCGTCGAGCACCTCCACGCCCGCCGCCTCGAAACGTGCCTGCAGCTCGACCTTGAGGGCCTCCGCCACGACGTCCATGCCGGCGCGCAGGGTCGTCTCGCCTTCGGGCAGGTCCTCACCCTCGTCGTAAGCGTATTGCGAGGCCAGGTGGCGCAGCGCCGCTTCGGCCTGGATCGAAACGTAGCGCTCGAAATCGTCGACCTCGAACACCGCCTGGGCGGTGTCGCGCACGCGCCAGACAACCGCCGCGCTGATCTCGACCGGATTGCCGCGCCTGTCGTTGACCTTGAGCGTCGGCGCGTTGAGGTTGCGGGCGCGCAGCGACAGGCGGCGCTTGACGTAGAACGGGAAGGCCCAGCGCAAGCCCTCGCTGCGGTCGGTGCCGATGTATTTACCGAACAGGGTCAGGATCGCGCTCTCGTTTGGCTGCAGCATGTAGAGGCCGCCCAGGCACAGCCCCCCTGCCAGCACCAGCGCCACGCCGCCAGCCAGGTACGGCAGGCCGGACGCCGTTTCCACCATCAGCTGAAACACGTAGAAGGCGGCCAGCAGCAGGACGATCCCGGCGCAGCCCGCCAGGTATCCGTTGGCCGAAGAGAACGCCGATTCGCGGCGCGTGTGAGCTCCATGCATATTCCACCCTCTCGTGTAAGTAACATCAAAGTGATATCACTTTAGGATCACCAGAACTTATTGTCAAGCAATTCTGGCAAGTTGACGGGACGTTCGCTCGGCGGCCGAATTGTCGCAACCGGCCCTCCACGCATGCTTGCAGTGCGGCTGCCGGCGCGCCGCTCGCCAGCGCTTGCTGGAAGGCCGCTACCACTTCGGCGTCATGCTTCTCGGCCTGCAGCGAGATGCCGCGACCCATCCACCACACGCCATTGCGCGCGCCCGTGCGCAGCGCGACCTGGTAGTGCCCGGCCGCTTCGCACTGGCGACCCTCGCGCTGCCACGCCGGCGACAACGAAGCGGTTCGCCATGATCATCGCCGATGATACTGGCGCGGTTGTGCCCGCCGGCTTCAGCGTACGATAATAATCAATCAATAAGCAAGGCGCGATAGCCGTTCCATAACGATGAATTCGGCCGGACGATCATGTTGCTGGCTCAAGACATTCGCCTGCACAATGTCGTATGCTGCTATGCGGCGTGGATGAGGACCGCTACCATGTCGCCTTCCCGCTGTGCGCCCCGCCCTGGAGTCCAATTTTGCCGTTCGCCCGTCTGCCGTTGCCCTCGATCCGCGCCAAGCTGTACATCCTGGTGCTGGCGTGCGCGCTGCCGATCCTGCTCGGCTATATCGCGCTGGCGCGCGACGCCGCGGTGCGCGAGCGCAACCATGTCTCGCGCGATGCCCAGACCGTGGCGGAAGTGCTGGCGGCGGCGGTCGAGCGCGACATCGAGAGTGGCGAGACCGCCGCCCGGGTGCTGGCCAATACGGCGATGATGGCCCGGGGCGACATGGCCGCCATCCATGGCGTGGCGCGCAGCCTGCTGCGGCCCGACTTCCCGGCCCAGGCCTTCGTATTGAGCCTGCCGAGCGGCATCCCGCTGGTTCATACCAATCATCGCCTCGGCGCGCCGCTGCCGCGCACCGGCAACGAAGACGACATCCGCCGCGTGGCCGAAACGGGCAACACGATGGCGTCCGGCCTGCACCGGCTCGATGGCGGCGCCCAATACGTGCCCTCGGTCGAGGTGCCGATCTGGTACGAGGGCGAGGTGCGCTTCGTGCTCTCTGTCCACCTGCGTCCGCGCCGTATGGCCGAATTGCTCGACAGCCAGCACCTCCCGGAGGGCTGGATCGCCGAGATCCACGACCGGCGTCTGATGACGATCTCGCGCAGCGCCGACGCCGGCCGGCACGTCGGCACGCCGATGGTCCCGGCACTGGCCGAGGCGGTGGCGCACGGCAGTCCCGGCATCGTCGAACTGCCGCAAGACGGCGGGCCGTCGACCTTCGCCGCCTTCGCGCGCTCGCCCAAGCATGGCTGGGTGGTCGCGATCCGCTATCCGCACAACGCCGCCGGCGAACTGCTCGGGCAATCGATGCCCAAGACCGTGGCCGCCATCGCCGCCCTGCTGGCGATCAGCCTGGGCCTGGCCTGGGCGCTGGGCGGCTCGATCGCGCGCGCCGTGCAGGGGCTGGCCGGCCCCGCCGAGCGACTCGGACGCGGCGAGCCGCTGGTCTTGCCGCCGTCGGACATCCGCGAAGTCGAGACGGTCGCGCATGCGCTGCGCCAGGTCGACGCCGAGCTGCAGGACTACCGGCGCTGCCTGGAGCGGCTGGTGGCCGAGCGCACCCAGGAGCTGGAGCGCTCCAAGGCCCAGCTGGAAACGGTGTACGCGGCGATCCCTGTCGGCCTGTGCTTCATGGACACCGAGCTGCGCATGGTGATGGTCAATGACTACCTGGCCGACATCAATGGCCGGCCGTCGCGCGAGCATGCCGGCCGCACCCTGCCCGAGCTGCTCGGCCCCAAGGGCGAGGAGCTGGAAGCCAATTACCGGCGCGTGATCGACAGCGGCCGCCCCCTGGTCGAGATCGAGGCCACGGCCGACACCCCCGCGGCGCCCGGCGTGATGCGCCACTGGATCTCGAGCTACTACCCGGTGCATGGCCCCGACCACGAGCTGATGGGCGTGAACGCGGTGGTGCTCGACATCACCGAGCGCAAACGGCACCAGCAGCGCGAGCGCGACCACCAGGAGATGTTCCGCGCGCTGTTCGAAGCGGCCGGCGACGCCCACCTGCTGCTGGCGTATGGCGCCAGCTTCGTGAGCGCCAACCAGGCCGCGGCCGACCTGTTCGGCTTTCGCGATCCGGCCGCCCTGCTCGAGGAGTCGCCCGCCAGCCTGTCGCCATTGCTGCAGCCCGACGGCCGCCCGAGCAACGAGGTGTCGCTGGAGAACATGCGGCGCGCGCTCGATGAAGGCAGGGCGTCCTTCGAGTGGCAGCACTTGCGCGCCGACGGCACCGAGTTCACCGCCGATGTGCTGCTGACCCGGCTCGACATCGGCGGCGTCGGCATGATGCAGGCCACGATCCGCGACATCAGCGCGCGCGTCGCGGCCGAGACAGCGCTGCGCGCCACCGGCGCCCAGCTCCAGGCGGCGCTGCGCCTGGCCGAACAGGCCAGCCGCGCCAAGAGCGAGTTCCTGGCCAATATGAGCCATGAACTGCGCACGCCGATGAATGCCATCGTGGGCCTGGCGCGCCTGCTGGAAGAAGGCCAGCTGGGCCAGCGTGAACGCGGCTACGTGGCGCGCATGCGCACCGCCGCCCGTTCGCTGCTGGGCATGCTGAGCGACCTGCTCGACTTCTCGCGTATCGAGGCCGGCCAGCTGACCTTGGAGCGCATCCCGCTGCGCATCGACGATGTCCTGGGCAGCATCGCGGTCCTGAACGGGCCGGGTGCCTGGGCCAAGGGCGTGGAACTGGCGTTCTCGGTCGACCCCGGCGTACCGCCGCTGCTGCGCGGCGACCCGGTACGGCTCGAGCAGGTCCTGCTCAACCTGGTCGGCAACGCGGTCAAGTTCACCGAGCAGGGCCAGATCGTGCTGTCGATCGCGCTGCAGCACGGGGCCGATGACCAGGTGCGCCTGGCCTTCGAGGTGCGCGACACGGGGATCGGCATCGCACCCGAGGTGCAGGCCGGGATCTTCGAGGTGTTTTCCCAGGCCGACAGCTCGACGGTCCGCAAACACGGCGGCGCCGGCCTGGGCCTGTCGATCTCGCGCCGCCTGGTGGAGCTGGCCGGCGGCGCCCTGCGGCTGGAGAGCAGCCTTGGCGCCGGCGCCGCCTTCCGCTTCGAACTCGACTTCGATGTGCTGGAAGCGGCTCCCATGGCGCCGCCCCCGGGAGACGACGCGCTGCGGGTGCTGGTGGCCGACGACAATGACAGCGCGCGCGCCGCCCTGGCCGCGGCCTGCGCCGCCTTCGGCTGGCGTGTCGACGCCGTGCGCGATGGCGATGCGGCCCTCGCGGCCTTGTGCGCCGGGCGCTATGACCTGGCCTTCCTCGACAGCGCCATGCCCGGCCTCGACGGCCTGCCGCTGATCGCGGCGGCGCGCAATGCCCGCGCGCACCTGCCCCGACTGTGCCTGCTGGCGCCCGATCCCGACACCGAGCGCTACGCCGAACTGGCCGACGACGTGGGCCTGGCCGCCATGCTGGGCAAGCCGTTTACGGGCGCCAGCCTGCGCGCGGCCGTCGCCCGCTTGCTGGGTGGGCTTGACGCGGCCGGGGCCGCCCCCGCCGGCACGCCGCTGGCCGGCTCCCTGCGCGGCCTGCGGGTGCTGCTGGTCGAGGACAACCTGATCAACCAGGAAGTCGCCAGCTTCATCCTGGCCCACGCCGGGGCCGCGCTCGACATCGCCGCCAACGGCCGCGCCGCCCTGAGCATGCTGCTCGAGGATGCGGCCTACGACGTCGTGCTGATGGACTTGCAGATGCCAGTGATGAACGGCTTCGAGGCCACCGCCGCGATCCGCGCCGCAGGTTTGACGGTGCCGATCGTGGCCATGACCGCCAACGCAATGGACGAGGACCGCCAGCGCTCGCTCGCGGCGGGCATGCAGGCCCACCTGGCCAAGCCGATCGACGTCGACGCCATGGTCGCCACCCTGTCGCGGGTCACGGCGCGGCCACCGGCGCTGCCCATGGCCGATGCCGCGCCCGCGCCGCCGGTCGCCTTGCCGCACCTGCCCGGCATCGACCTGAAATCGACCCTGCCGCGCTTTGCCGGCAGCTTCGAGCGCTTTTGCGAGCTGTTCGCCCGGTACGCCGACGGCCAGGCGCACACCTTCGCCGAATTGCGGGCGCAGGTCGAGTCGGGCGAGCGCGCCGGCGCCGGCCAGCTCGCGCACCGCCTGCGCGGCGTGAGCGCCAACCTTGGCGCGACCGTCGCCGCCGACGCCGCCCACGCCCTCGAACAGGCGCTGCGCGATGCCGACGACGGCACTGTGCGCCTGCGCCTGGCCGACCTGGCGCGCGCGCTCGACGCGGTGGTCGCGATCGCGCGCGAGCTGGCGCCGCCGGTGCGCGACCAGGAACCGGCCATGGCGCTACCCGTGGTGGATGACCGCGCCACGCTGAATGCCGCGCTGGCGCGTCTGCTCCACTTACTGGAAAATAACAATATGAGGGCCATCGCCGCCGAGGGCGCCCTGCGATCCGCGCTGGCGGCCGACGCCGGCCAGCAGGCCGCGAATGCGCTGGCCAACGCCATCGCCACCCTGCGCTTCGACGAAGCGGCGCGGCTGGTGGCAGAGCTCATGAAGCGAAAGGAGACACCGTGAGCTGGACCGAGATGGCGCAGGGTGGCCGCATCCTGGTGGTTGACGATGCGATGGAAAACATCCAGATCCTGCACGCTGCGCTGCAGGAAGAGCAGGAAGTGCTGTTCGCGCTGAGCGGAGCGCGCGCGCTGGAGCTGGCGCGCAGCCAGCATCCCGACCTGATCCTGGTCGACGCCATGATGCCCGACATGGATGGCTACGCCGTGTGCGCGGCCCTGCGCGCGGCGCCGGAGACGCGCGATATCCCCGTCATCTTCGTCACCGCGCTCAAGACGCCGGAGGACGAGACGCGCGCGCTCGACGCCGGCGCGGCCGACTTCATCACCAAGCCGGTCAACGCGGCCGTGGTGCGCGCCCGCGTGCGTACCCACCTGACCGTCAAACGCCAGGCCGACGCCCTGCGCGCCATGAGCCTGACCGATCCGCTCACCGGCGTGGCCAACCGCCGCGCGTTCGACGAGCGCCTGCACGCCGAATGGCGGCGCTGCGCGCGCGCCGGCTTGCCGGTCGCGCTGATCCTGGCCGACGTCGACCACTTCAAGGCGTATAACGACCACTACGGCCACCAGGCCGGCGACGCCTGCCTGGTGCAGGTGGCGGCGGCGCTACGGCGCGGTGCCGGCCGCACCCACGACCTGGTCACGCGCTACGGGGGCGAGGAATTCGCCATCCTGCTGCCCCAGCTCGACGCGCTCGGCGCCGAGGGCGTGGCCCGTCGCATGCTGGAAGAGCTGGCCCGGCTCGACCTGGCGCACGCTGCGTCGCCCACGGCGCCGCGGCTGACGGTGAGCATGGGCATCGCGAGCCTGGTGCCGCGCGATGCGCAAGGCGCCGACACGCTGCTGGCCGGCGCCGACGCCCTGCTCTACCAGGCCAAGGCGGGTGGACGCAACCAGTACCGCGTGGATGGTGCGGGCATGCCCGCCGCCGCCGGGGGCCAGGACACCTAGCGCGCCGCCTCGGTTTTAGGTCAAGCGCAGGTCAGGCGCAGGTCAGGCGTAGCAGCGGATCAGGAACTCGGCCGCGCAAATGGGTTTGGCGGCGCCGTCGGCCTCGATCGCCACATCCCAGGTGAACTGCCAGCCACCGGCCACCGCATCGGCGCCGCGCAAGCGCCAGCGTCCACGCACCCGGCTGCCCGAGGGGAGCGGGCTCGGGAAGCGCACCTTGTTGAGGCCATAGTTTACGCCCATGCGCATGCCCTCGATCGCCAGCGCGCTGGTGAGCATGGCCGGCAGCAGCGACAGGGTCAGGAAGCCGTGCGCCGCCGGCTGGCCGAACGGAGATTCGCGCTCGCAACGCTCGGGGTCGAGGTGGATCCACTGGCGGTCGTCGGTTGCTTCGGCGAAGGTGGCGATGCGGTCTTGCCCGACCTCGAACCAGTCGGAGACGCCCACTTCGCTGCCGACCAGGGCCGGCAGCGCGTCGAGTGCGATCGTGGTGGCCATCAATCCTGCCCGGCGGGACGTTTCCCGACCATGCTCATGCCGTCGACCGTGCACACGTCGACGCCATGCTGGTTGGTGGCGGTCCAGGTCGACCAGACCACGCCGCGATCGGGCCTGGTAGCGGATGCCTTGACCTGGCGCGTGAGGTAGCGCACGCGCAGTGTATCGCCCGGGCGCACCGGCTGCAGCCAGCGCACGCCGTCCAGGCCAGGCGAACCCATGCCGGCCGCCGAACTGAATACGCCGTCGACGACCATCCGCATCATCATGCTGCAGGTATGCCAGCCGCTGGCGATCAGGCCGCCATACGGCGACGCCTGCGCCGCTACGGTGTCGACATGGAAGGATTGCGGATCGAACTCGCGCGCGAAAGCGAGGATCTCGGCTTCGGTGACGGTACGCTCGCCCAGGTCGATCTGTTGGCCGGGATGGAAGTCCTCGAAATACCAGCGCTTCCCGGCTGGCGCGCCCGCCTGGCCTGGCGCGTCTTGCGCCGCGCCTGCCGCGCCGCCGCGTCTTGCCGTCATGCCGCCTCCCGGAATCCCGGCTGGGCAACGAAGCGCTCCAGGTGGTGGTCCATATCGCCCAGCGTCAGTTCGATCATCGACAGGCGCTTGAAATAGTGCGAGGTCGGCAGCTCGTCGGTCACGCCCATGCCGCCGTGCAGCTGGATGGCGCCCTGGCCGATGAAGCGCGCGGCCAGGCCCACGCGGTACTTGGCGGCAGACACGACACGCCGGCGTTCCGCGGCATCGCTATCGGTGCCATTCGGGCCTGCGCCTCGCACGCCCCCTCCATCCACTTCGCCACCTTGGCTTGCTTCGTCCGCATCGGCACCGGCGCGCGTGTGCGCCAGGGTGAGCGCCGCCAGCAGCGCCATTGAACGCGCCTGCTCCAGGTGGATCGCCATATCGGCCATCTTGTGCTGCAGCGCCTGGAACTTGCCGATCGGCGCACCGAATTGCTGGCGCGTCTTGAGATACTCGAGCGTCGCGTCGAACAGCGCCTGCATCGCCCCCAGCGCCTCGGCGCACAGCAGCCCGGCGCCGTAGTCGAGCGCCGCATCGAGGATGACGCCGCCCTCGCCCACCTGGCCGACCACGGCCTCTGGCCCGATCACGACCCCGTCGAGCACCACGTTCGCCGCGCGCAGGCCATCGAGCGTGCGGTAGCCGGTGATGGACAGGCCGGCGCTGTTCGCCGGCACCGCGAACAGCGTGACGCCATTCAGCGCTTGCCCGTGGCCCGCTACAGGAGCCGATGCCCGGGCCGACACCACCAGCACATCCGCCTCGGCGCCATGCACCACCACCCGTTTCTCGCCATGCAGGCGGTAGCCGCCGTCGACGGACTCCAGGCGGGTAGCGATGTCGAAGGCATCGTGGCGCGACTGGCGTTCGCCCAGCGCGCAGGCAAGCTTCGACTCACCCGCGGCCACGCGGGCGAGCAAGTCGCCATGTGCGCTGCCATGAAGGCCGCCCAGGCGCAGGAATTCGGCACCCAGCACCGTCGCCATATACGGTTCGACCACCAGGCCGCGGCCGAGTTCCTGCATCACGGCGAACAGGTCGACGGCGTCGCCGCCGAAGCCGCCGTGCGCCTCCGGCACCGGCAGCGCCGTCAGGCCGAGTTCGACCATGGTGTCCCAGGCCTCGGTCGATACGCCCGCTGCATGGTGGACGATCGCCCGGCGCTTGTCGAAACCATAGTCGCGGCCGATCCAGCGCCGGATCGCGTCGGCCAGTTGCAGCTGTTCCTGGTTCAATTCGAGATGCATGGCGTCCTCACAGTCCCAGGATCATCTGGGAGATGATATTGCGTTGGATTTCGTTCGATCCGCCGTAGATCGAGGTCTTGCGGTAGTTGAAGTAGTAGCCGGCCAGCGCAGCCGCATCGTCGTCGCCGGCGCTGGCGTGTTCGCGCCCGCCATCGAGGTAGTCCGGCTCGAACGGCAGCGCCAGCGGCCCGACCGCCTCCACCATCAGCTCGGTGAGCGCCTGCTGGATCTCGGTGCCCTTCACTTTGAGCATCGACGCTTCGGGACCAGGCGCGGTCTCGCCACGCGCCAGTACGCGCAGCACGGTCACCTCCAGCGCCATCAGTTCGATCTCGAGCGCCGCTACCTTGGCGCCAAACAAGGGATCGTCCAGCAGCGCTCGTCCGCGCTTGTGCTCGCGCAGCGCCAGGCGCTTCACGAACGCCAGTTCGCGCTTGGAACGGCCCACCGCGGCGATGCCCGTGCGCTCGTGGCCCAGCAAATACTTGGCGTAGGTCCAGCCGCGGTTTTCCTGGCCCACCAGGTTGGCGGCCGGCACCCGCACATTGTCGAAGAAGACTTCGTTGACTTCGTGGTCTTCGTCGAGCATCGCGATCGGACGCACCGTCACGCCGGGGCTGTGCATGTCGATCAGGAGGAAGGAGATGCCCTCCTGCTTGCGCACGCCGGTATCGGTGCGCACCAGGCAAAAGATCATGTCGGCATGCTGGGCCAGGGTGGTCCAGGTCTTCTGGCCGTTGACGATGTAGTGTTCGCCCGCGGCGTCGGTCTCGCGCCGCGCGCTGGTCTTGAGCGCGGCCAGGTCGGAGCCGGCGCCGGGCTCGGAATAGCCCTGGCACCACCAGTCCTCGCAGGACAGGATGCGCGGCAAATAATGCGCTTTCTGCTGCTGGCTGCCGAAGGCCATGATCACGGGCGCCACCATATTGACGCCGAACGGCAGGACCGGCGGCGTGCCGGCCAGCGCGCACTCTTCCTCGAAGATGTGGCGCTGCACCGGCGTCCAGCCCGGGCCGCCATGCTCGACCGGCCAGCCGGGCGCGGCCCAGCCCTGGGCGGCGAGGATGCGATGCCAGCGGACGTAGTCGTCCCGCTCCAGGCGAAGATGCCGCCGGACCTTGTGCTGGAGTTCTGGAGGGAGCTGCGATGCGAGAAAGGCGCGGACCTGGCGACGGAAAGCCAGGTCCTCGTCGGAGTAAAGCAGATTCATGCGGTCTCCTTGTTATCGTCGTCTTGAATAGCACGATCGTTCACAAGGATTGTACCCGAATCGGCCGCGCCGCCAAGCGGTAGCGGCGCGGTTATCCAGCCTGGATTGGCCAGGCCGACAGCGTGTTACCTGGCCTTGCGGCGACGCGAGAAGGCGCCGGCGGCGACCAGGCCGGCCAGCATCAGGGTAATGGTGCCTGGTTCCGGTACTGCGTTGACTTCATCAGGCAGTACGCCGATATCGCCTTCGACCGGGAGCTGGAAGACTGGGTCGGCATCTGGAACGGAGACGATGACATCGCTGCCACCACCGTTGTCGCTGCCCGTGTCCGGTGTTGCCGGACCGCTACCGGTACCTGGCGCGATGTTGCCGCCACCTGGCACGGTATTGCCACCACCTGGCGCGGTGTTGCCGCTGCCCGGCGTGGTATTGCCGCCGCCCGGCGCGGTGTTGCCGCTGCCTGGGGCGGCATTGCCGCCGCCTGCGGACGGAATGTCGCCTGCCGCCGGAGCGCTCGGCAACACGGCGTTGCCTCCACCATTCTGCCCCGGCACGATCTTCACGCCATCGCCATCGTTGATGACCGACACCGAATTGCCGTAGCGCGCAGCCAGCAGGCCGTTACCGGCGCTCAGCACGTAGTTGGCGTCGATACCTTGCTGGACGAAAAGTTTCTGGGCGTCGGCCGACGACAAGCTCGCGCTCGCCTTGCCGATCAGCGCGCTGGACAGGTCGCCGCTGGCGCTGTGGGCAACGCCGCCGACCAAGCTGACGTCGCTGCCAAGTACACCAGAACCGATCACACTGGAACCGTTACCGGCGTTCCATCCATTCTGGAATCCTGTCGTGGAAACGACATCTGCCTGGGCTGCACCGGCGAAGACGAGAATCGCAGCAGCGACGAGGTGGCGTGTTGACATGACGATAACTCCTAAGTAAAGAAAACATTGTTCTTTTTACAACCATGAAATCATCGTACCACAAACCAAAAAACTTAATTATTGGCCAACCGCGAACCGTGCATGCGTCTTGATTGTTGAGCTTCGGTATAAATATGCTTCTCTGAAAGCCAATTCAGGCGTTTTGTTTTATAGATATCCCATCTAAGGAACATGTACTTTTGATAGAGGCGGCGGGGAAATGCATCCTCGCTGACAGCTTTGTTAGTGGGAGTGGCAGCGCGCCCCGCGTCCCGCATTCACCCGCAAAATAAAAAGGCCACGCCGTTCTGGCGTGGCCGTTCCTGTTCGACGTGTGGCCCAGGCCACGCCATGGCGAGTTTATTTACTGTCAGCCACCGTCATATACGGCATGACGCGCGACGCCATCCGCGTATCGGTCTTGAGCATGCCGACTTCGTCGGCCAGGATGTTCGCTGCTTCTTGCAGCATCACGTCCTTGGCATCCTTCGCCGCTTTTTCGGCAGCCAGCTCGGCCTGGAGATTACGCTCGTCGGATTGCAGGCCATCGTCCTGGCGCGGCGTACCGCGCAGGGCGACTACCGATTTCTCCGCCTTGGTCGGATCCGGTTCTGCGGCGCGCTGCTCCAGCTTACCTGGACCGCTCGCCGGCTCGTCCGGCGTCGCCGACGTGCCCGCCAGACGCGCCTCGCGCATCTTCGAACGCGCGTCCTGGGCGTCGCGCTCCTTGCGACGGACGGCTTCGTTCAGCGATAGCGAGTTCTCCTTGCGCAGCTTGAGGACTTCGCTGATGTCTTCTTGCAGGAACTGGAAATCCTTGTCCTTGGCGATGCGCTCTTCATGACGCTTCTGCAACGGCGTCACCAGTTCCTTCAGGTCGCCCAGCGGCATGTATTGCGCCGGCTTGATCGCCACCCACGGCAGCGCATTGTCGTAGGACGATTCGCCGAAGGTGTCCATATCGGTGAGCACCGGCAGCTTGATGTCCGGCGTCACGCCGCGCAACTGGGTGGTGCCACCATTGATCCGGAAGAACTGGGCGATGGTCATCTTCAGTTCGCCATAGCGCATCTTTTCGTTCGGCGCAAAGCGGTCGAGGTCGATCAAGGTCTGAACCGTGCCCTTGCCGAAGCTCGGCTCGCCGATCACCAGGCCGCGGCCGTAATCCTGGATCGCCGCCGCGAAGATCTCGGATGCCGAGGCTGAGCCACGGTTGATCAGGACGCCCATCGGGCCGTCCCAGGCCAGGCCCGGCTTGGTATCGCTTTCCACCTCGACCCGCCCTTCGGCGGTGCGCTGCATCACGACCGGGCCCTTGTCGATGAACAGGCCGGTCAGTTCGACCGCCTCGATGAGCGAGCCGCCGCCATTGTTGCGCAGGTCGATCAGGACGTTATCGACCTTTTCTTTCTTGAGTTCGGTCAAGATGCGTTCGACGTCGCGGGTCGCGCTGCGGAAATCGCGGTCGCCCTTGCGGCGCGCCTCGAAGTCCTGATAGAAAGTCGGCAGGGAAATCACGCCGATGCGGCGCGCCACGCCGTTTTCCTTGACTTCGATGATCGACTTCTTGGCGGCCTGCTCTTCCATGCTGATCTTTTTACGGACCATCGACACGGTGACGTGCTTGGCGTCGACACCGCCGTCGCCCGGGATCACATCGAGGCGCACGGTGGAACCTTTCTCGCCGCGCACCAGCGCCACCACATCGTCCAGGCGCCAGCCCAGCACGTCGGTAAACGGCTTGTCGCCCTGGGCCACGCCGACGATGCGGTCGCCAACCTTCAGCTTGCCCGACTTGTCGGCCGGACTGCCCGGCACGATTTCGCGGATGATGGTGTAGTCGTCGCGCGACTGCAGCACGCAGCCGATGCCTTCAAGCGACAGGCGCATCGCGATATCGAAGTTATCGGCCGAACGCGGGCCGAGGTAATTGGTGTGCGGCTCGATCGCGGTCGCGTACGCGTTCATGAACATCTGGAACACGTCCTCGTTGTTCAGCTTGCGGATGCGGTTGACGTAGTTGTCGTAACGCTTGTCCAGCGTTTCGCGGATCGACTTGTCGTCTTTGCCTGCCAGCTTGAGACGCAGCCAGTCGTTCTTGACACGCTTGCGCCACAGATCGTGGATCTCGTTCTCGTCCTTCGCCCAGGCAGCCTTTTCGCGATCGAGCTGCATGGTCTCGTCGGTGGTGAAGTCGAACTTGGTCTTGAGCAGGCCGCGCGCATAAGCCATGCGTTCGGCAAAGCGCTTCTGATACAGGTTGTAGATGGCGAAAGGCGCGGTCAGGTCTTCGTTGTTGATCGCGTCGTCCATCTGCGTGCGCAGCGCGCCGAACTGGTCGAGGTCGCCCTGCACGAAGTACAGCTTTTCGCCGTCCAGGCCATCGAAGTAATTGTCGAAGATCTTGGCCGACATGGCGTCGTCGAGGGGGATCGGGCTGTAGTGGTAGCGGCCCAGCACGCGCGAGGCCCACAGGGCGGCCTGGGTCTGGGCTGCGATCGGCTTCATCTCGAGGGAACCGGGGGCGGGTGCTGCGGCTTTCTTCGCAGAATCGGCGGGCTTGGCGGGCGCCGGTGGCGTTGCGATGGCAGCCGACTTTTCTGGCTGCGCAGTCACCACATGGGCGGACATGGCAAATGCCAAGGCGGCGATGAGCACGTGCTTCTTCATTCTGCGTTTCTCCGTACGGAATTCCTTGCGGATGCGACATGACCACATATCCATAAGCCAGCCATACCGCGCTTTGCGGTCCATTCTACAGGATAGAACCGCGCGCAAGAGGTGGCTTGTCCCGCTTGACGAAGCAAAACCGGGGCAAATTAAGGCTGGCGTAAGCCGCCATGCAACCCGGCCGGCACGCGGGATGGCCGCTTTGGCAAGCGCCGGGACAACGGGTGGCGATATTGGCAGGCGCCCAGGGCGCGCGAGCGGCGCGCGACCGGGCACGGCCGCGGCGGTGCAGCGAACTCAGGCGATAGCGCCGCCAGGCAAGTCCAGCAGCGCAGGGTCGACTCCTGCCAGGCCCTGCCGAATCGCTTCCTGGTTCAGCATCTCGTGCGGGAAGCCCAGGGACGGCGCGCCGGCCGCGTCGAGCAGCGCAAGATGCTGCTCGGCCAGGCCCAGGCCGGCCGCGGCCAGATTATCGTCGAGCTGCAGCAGCGACTTGGGGCCGATGATGGGCGTAACGCCACGCGCGATTACCCAGGCAATGGCGACGCGCCCCATGTTCGAACCTACCTCGTCGGCCACTGTCTCGAGCGCATCGAGCACGGCCGCCTTTCGGGCGTCGTCTTCCTGGTGGATCAGCATGCCCAGCTGGGTCGCACGCCCTTCTTCGCCGCGCCGATATTTACCGGTCAGCAGACCGCCTCCGAGGGGCGACCAGCCAACCGTGCCGATTCCGAGCGCGCTGGCCATCGGCAACAGCTCGCGTTCGGCGGTCCGCTCGACCAGGCTGTATTCGATCTGCATCCCCGCCAGCGGCAAGGTCCCGCGCAATTCTGCCAGGGTCGCTGCCCGCGCCACGCGCCAGGCCGGAAAATCCGAGAAGCCGGCATACGCGATCTTGCCGGCGCGGGCCAGGTCGTCCAGACCTCGCATCAGCTCGTCCACTGGGGTCACGCCATCGGGCAGGTGTACCCACAACAAGTCGATGCGGTCGGTACGCAGGCGCCGCAGGCTGGCCTCGACCGACTGCATCATCACTTTGCGCGAATTGCCTACTGCGGCGGGGCCGGCACCGGCATGATTGGCGCCGAGCGAGAACTTGGTAGCGAGTACGAGACTGTCGCGCAGCGGCGCCACCATCTCGCCCAGCAGGGTTTCGGACTGGCCGGCCTGGTAGTTGTCGGCCGTATCGATGAAATTGCCGCCGGCCTCGACGTAGCGCGCGAACATGCGCCGCGCCTCATCGGGCTCGGCGCCATAACCCCAGGCGGTGCCAAAGTTTCCGGTCCCCAGAGCGAGCTGGGAAACCCGCAAACCGGAATGGGCGCCAAACAGGCGGTAGCGCATGTTTTTCTCCTCGGCTGGACACATGCTAGTGATAGCATCGAACGGCGCCTCGCGCCTGCCTCGAAAAGCCGGGTTCTTCCTGTATCAAGAAGTCGGCTGGCCCACGGAACTGGCGCAGGAGATGCCTATCGCTCAATGAACTGGAACAGCATATCGCGCGCATACCAGCATCCCGCGGACAGCGCCAACAGCGGCGCCCAGGGCCAGGACCTGGCCGCCAGTTTCCAGTCCACCGGCGACGGCCAGAACGACAGGAACTGGGGCGCGAGGAAGAACATGATGGCCAGGTCGACCGGCTCGAAGTTCCAGCCGCCACGGGTGCGCCACCAGGCCACGCCGAGCGGCACCAGCAGCACCAGCAGCGGCGCCAACGCGGCGGGGGCCGCGTTATACCAGCGCAGGTTGGCAAAGGTGACCGAGCCCAGTTCCCAGTTGTGGCCACCCTTGGGGCGCTTGATCCGGCGCGGGAACACGCTCAGGCCAACCGGCTCGGCATTGGTCAGCAGGCCGACCGAGAAGTGAGCCAGTTCATGGCACAGGGTGCCGGCGGCCGTGAAGACGAAGAAGGCCGGATGGGCGCCGGAGGCGATCCACAGCAACACGGCCAGCGCGGCCGACGGGACCAGGTACAGGAAGATGTCGAGCGCCGGACCTGCCGCGGCGCAGGCGGCGGCCGGAAGCCATGCGCCGCAGCCGGGCATCATCGCAGGATCAGCCCGCGTAGAAGCAGCGGCCGCAGGCCTGGCGGTAGCTTTCATTGCCGCCGATGCTGACCTGCTCGCCTTCGAGGATGCGGCGCCCCTGTTCGTCGACACGGATATTCATGGTCGCCTTCTTGCCGCAGGTGCAGATATTCTTGATTTCCTCGATATCGTCGGCCAGCGCCAGCAAGTAGGCCGAGCCAGGGAAAGGTTCGCCACGGAAATCGCTGCGCAGCCCATAGCAGATGACCGGCACGCCGCGCACCTGGGCCAGCTGGTGCAGCTGGCCGACCTGGACGCTGGTGAGGAACTGCGATTCATCGACCAGCAGGCAGGCGATGCCGGAGACTTGCTCGAGGAAGTTGGTGTCGGCATCGAAGACCTCGGCGCTGCGCTGGGCGCCCAGGCGCGAGGTGATCAGACCGACGCCATAGCGGTTGTCGATCGCGGCCGTGTAGAGCTTGACCTGCTGGCCCTGCTCTTCGTAGTTATGGGCGACCTGTAGCAGGGCCGTCGATTTGCCGGCGTTCATCGCCGAGTACCTGAAATAGAGTTTGGCCACTGCCCTGTCCTGCCTTGCTGTTCTTTGGTGCGAAGCTGCGATTATAGCAAGCGGGTAACAGGCTACGCCAGCCACTGGCCACGCGCCGATCCATCCGGGCGGTGGGACGAATCAACCGGAAATTGCCTGTGCCGGATTGCCCGCAACCTGGGCGCCGGGCGCCACGTCGTGGGTGACGACGCTACCGGCGCCGATGATCGCGTCATCGCCGACCGTCACGCCGGGCAGGATGATGGCGCCGCCACCAATCCAGACATTGCGCCCGATGGTCACCGGCCGTCCCGACTCGAAGCCGGCCCGGCGCAGGGCCGGATCGCGCGGATGGTCGGCGGTATAGATGTGCACGCCCGGACCGATGCGGCAATCGTCGCCGATGACGATCGGCGCGACGTCGAGGAAGACGCAGTCGAAGTTGATGAATACCCGTGCGCCAAGGGTGATGTGCCAGCCGTAGTCGCAGTGAAACGGCGGACGCACGGTCGTACCCTTCCCGACGCGCGCGATGCGCTCGCCCAGCAAGGTTTGCCAGCTGATCGGTTCGCCCAGCGCAGCGTTGTAGCGCGCCAGCCAGCTTGCCGTGGCGTTCTGTTCGGCGCGCAATTCGGGATCGCTGGCGTGGTACTGCATACCGGCCAACATCTTTTGTTTTTCGCTCAGTTCCACGCGGTCCTTTCTGGATGCATATCGATAACAAGCGGCGGGCGGCCCTGCCGCCTACGCGTTGAACCGGCAGCTCCTTCGCCACAGGGCGAGCTCGAGCCGGACGCACGGTCGGCGCAGCCATCCGCCCTGGGCGGCGGCCAGCTCGACGACATTGATCACTGTCCCGGGTGGTACTTGCGCTCCAGGTTGCGCTCGATATCTTCTTTGTAGAACAGCACATCCTTGAATTCGCCGCGCGCGTACATCGCCGCCTGGTCACTGAAATGCGGCGAACGTGGATCGCTGCTCTGGCCGCCGGCCAGGATGCTCTTGGCCTTGATACGCGGACCGAACTCGACCGCCGCCACGAAACTGTTGCCGCGATCGCCATAGATGCGTTTGGTGTTCTGCCTGGCCGACATGCCGAACGACGCCAGCGAACCCCAGTTGGCCGAGGCGAATGCTACCGGGATGCTCGGCTTGCTGTCATCGTATTGCTGGTCGACGGCGCCGCTCAGGCGCTGGAAGCGGTTGATCTCGCCCCATGGTGTACGCCAGCTGCCGAAGTCGGCCTGCAGCTTGTTCGAGGCGCGTGCCAGCGCATCGAGCCGGTCGGCCGGGCTCAAGCGGGTAGCGATGTAGTCGACCGCCGGGATGTTTTCGGCCCGCGCCCGCGCGCCATGCTCGGCCACCATCTCTTGCCCCCAATACACCGCCAGCGAGGTCGGTACCGAATCGACCGCATAGCGCAGGTTCCAGTCGCGCAGCACGGCGATCTGCTCCAGCAGAGCGGCCTTGCGTTCGTCGCTCTCGGGCAGCGCGGCGTGGTCTGCCACCACCGCCGGCACCAGTTGCTCGAACGCAGCCAGGCGCGTGTCGTAGGAGGCGGCGATCAGGCCGTCGATGTCGAGACCTTTTGCATCCTTGAACACGCGCTCGGCATTGCGACCACGCGCATTCTCGGGCAGCGACCACATATAGGCCGGATAGTTCGCGCATTTGGGGCTGCTGCCGGCGCCCGCAGCATTGCACGGCCAGTTATTGGTATTGGAGATGTAGCCGCTCGCCGGGTTCACCAGGGTGATCGTTTCCTTGATCTCGTGCAGACCTTGCCATTCGGTGGCCGGATTGCTGCCGTCCACTGGCTTGGTCCAGTCGAAGCGGGGGTCGCGTTTGGGGATGAAATTGCCGTGGAAGTAGGCGATATTGCCCTGGGCATCGGCGTACACGGTATTGTTCGAGGAATTCGTCCGCAACTCCATCGCCTTGTAGAAGGCGTTGTAGTCGCGCGCCTTGGTGCGCGAATAGGACTGGGTCAGCGCATTGAGCGGATCATCCATCATCTTGACCGACACCCATTTATTGCCCTCTTGGCGCACGACCGGGCCGTGGTGCGTGAAGTAGGCGGTGACGGTGCGGCTGGCCATGGCGCCATTCGCCGTCTTGTATGGCAGGTTGATCTGCGCAGTGCGCATCCGGCCTTCGTGCTTGCCGTATTTGTAGAAAAACTCGCCGTCCCGCTCGATTACGGTCTCGAGGTATTCGTCGATCACGTCACCGCCGCCCGAAGTATGCATCCAGCCGAGCTTGTCGTTGAAGCCCTGGTAGATGAAGAACTGGCCCCAGGTCACGGCGCCATAGGCGTTCAAGCCCTCGTCGCTGACCATGTGCACCTCGGGACGGAAATAGAACGAGGTATGAGGATTGATCATCAGCAGCGCATGGCCGTTGGCCGAGCGCTTTGGAGCGATGGCAAAACCATTCGAGCCGCGCGGTTCGGGATCGAATCCCTTGTTCACATCGAGCTGGGCAATGACGGGGCGCTTGCCGTAGAAGCGCTCCAGATCCTTGAGGTCGATCGATTCGATGTCGCCGCCAATGCTGCCTTCGCTGAAGGTCAAGGCCATCCAAGGCTCGAAACGGGACAGCAGCTTCGGCTTCACCTCGGGGTGGGTATGCAGGTAATAGTTCAGGCCATCGGCGAAGGCGATCATCAGGTTCTTCAGCCAGGCCGGGCTGGCCGCATACCTGGCCTGCATGGCGGCCGGCTGGATATACATCTTCATGCGCAGGTCGCGCCAGATTTCCTTCTCGCCCTCGACCTCGGCCAGGCGCCCCATCGCATTGATGTAGTTCAGTTCGATCCGGTTGAAATCGTCCTCGGCCTGGGCGTACAGCATGCCGAACACGGTGTCGGCGTCGGTCTTGCCGAAGATGTGCGGGACGCCCCATTTATCGCGCATAATCGTCACGCGTTGCGCGGTCGCCTTCCAACGTGCGATCTCGGCCGCGCTGAAAGCCGGCGTGGCGGGCATGGCGTCGACGGGCGCCCTGGCTGGCGCGACGGCGAGCGCCGGGGCCGCGGCGGCGGCCAGGACACTACTGAGCAGGACCGGCGTGAACGAGCGTGGCATGGGCATCTATTGTCTTCCTTCAGGTCGGGTTATTCGTCGTCCAGGCCGGCATTGGCCAGGCGCTGCTTGAGGCGCTGGTTATCGGTAAGCAGGGTCGCCAGGCGGTCTTTCAAGCCCGCGACTTCCTTGCGCAGAGCGGCCAGCTCGTCTTCTGGATCAAGCGCGACTTTTTCCTTGCGCGGACGGCTGGCCATCTTTTGCTCGCGCACCTGGCGCGCGGCCTGCTGCAATTCCTTGCGGCCACCCGCAACCGCGGCGATCTGCTGCTCTTCCGGCAGCTGCGCCACATTGGCGGCGGCGTTGATCGAGATAGTGCCGGTGCGCACTGCTTCGCGCAGCTGCGGCGTTGCGGCCTTCTGGATGCGTTCGATCTGGCTGATGGTGTTGCTCGACACGCGGGCGGCGCGCGCCACGTCTTCGCGTGTGTTCCAGGGCGGCGCGCCGTCGTCGGCCGCGGCGGTCTTGTCGCCCGCTTCCTGCGCTGGAGGCTCGGCGACGCGCGCGGCGACGAGCTCTTTCTTGCGCAGGGCGAGGACGCCGCGCTGGAAGTCCGACACGCTGCGACGCGCCAGATGATTGTCGATCATCCACAACATAACGTCCTCGAGCGAGGCGAAGTTATTGTTGTGGACGGTGCGGAAGGGAATGCCGTGCTTCTGGCAGATTTCGTAGCGGTTATGGCCGTCGATCAGCGTATCGCGCCAGAGGACCAGCGCGTCGCGGCAGCCTTCAGCCAGAAGACTGCGCTCGAGCGCGGCGTATTCGATGTCGGTGAGCGGGTCGACGAAGGACCGCAATTCGTCGTTGATCGTGATGTTCAATTCTTGTCCTTGCTAGTCTTGCCTATGGTTGCGCCAGCTGGGGCGCAGGATGGCATGCTACACCATACGGGCAATGGTTCCAAAGACACAAGAGTTCGCGCGAACTTGGCCGGAGGACATGCATGCCGTAGCGGCGAGTTATCTAGGGAGGGATTAAGTTGCCTAACCGATCCGAATCGAGCGTGCCTGTGCTAGAATCCTGGGCGTTGCCCGGATGGTGAAACTGGTAGACACCGCAGACTTAAAATCTGCTGCCAGCAATGGCGTGCCGGTTCGATTCCGGCTCCGGGCACCAGTGTTTACATGGGTCTCTGCGGAACGTTTCTCGCGGTCGTGGTTCCGCAAAATCAAGGTAATTCCGCAAAGGTACGTTCCACAAACCTGGTGGATCACCTACCGCAGTCCCCGCTCTCGCTACCACGCACCCTTTCCGATATGCTTTCACGCCATGCACGGCGCGCGACTTCGTCACATGTACGTCATGCGAGCGATGTGCTGGGTTGGTCGACAAATCGTTCTCGCCCGAGGTTTGCGAGCATGTGTTGGCGCACAGCTTGCTGGACGGGGTCAAGGCAGAATCGCCGCAGCGACCTGATTGAAAAACGCAGGGCCCTTATGCAAGTTGGACCTGACTTTTACTGCGTCCGATTTCTTGAAATTCTTGCCTATCGTCCGCGCCACAGCAGCCGTTGCCGCCCTCGTTTTTCACCGCACATGCTGGCGCTGCACCTATCCTTCAAGTCGACAGCAGTGGCATCTTGACTGGCGCAAAAAACGTGACCGTTCTAGGAAAGAGCTACGACGTGACGTTTTTAAAGGCGCCTGCTCTTCAATTTCCGGCAACTGTGATGAAAAATCGGACTTCGTGTTTCAAAGCGATACAGGCGCTCGCGCGGCAGGCAGCGCTCTGTTAAACGAAGTTGACATTGATGGCGTTGCCGGGGAATTTAATTCTGACAATGACGGGATTTACGAAACGTTTATTCCATTCCGAATTATCTACCAAATCGGCGGCCCGCTTGCACATTCAATCGGCGCATATCATTCTCACGAAGACGGGGCCGACAATATTAATAACTATTATTTGCGGCGAGATTTTCGCGCCAACTATTGCATGAGGCTGAACTTTGCCAAATCCGAACTGCCGTATTCGATATCCTGAGCCAAATCCATTAGCCTTGATGGCTCTGGCAATCGCCACTCTAATATTCGCGCGTCGCAGATAGTCATAAACATGGTTCAAATGCCTGCACAGCTTTAGCTCTGCTCACTTTGATCAGATCTGAACAGCCTCGGTGTGGCGTGCGGCGCACTCGGCGTACTCTCGTAGCGTCCAATCGCCCAGGTCTGCCATGCGTCACAGTCGTCGGTAGTCGGGCGCTCCACTAACGGGCGTGGCGCCGCTTGCGCGCTATCAAGGGTTGGCTTTGACTTGGTTCGACGAATACACAGCAGCGGGTGTAACTTCTACAATTTACTTCGGCGCCATTGCAGCTGCTCTCAGCAATTACAACTGGCTGCAATCGGCCGAAGCGGCCGCTAGCCGTACGTTTGAAATGCAGCAGTTACCCTAGAAGTGTCCCAACCGTCAGGGATGCTGACAGGGATTCCGACGCCGCTGTCTTAGACCGCAAGCCGAGACACCTGGTATTTTATCTTTCGGCGCCTAGAGATACCGATGGCCAAAGCGCCGGCGCCAAGAAGCAATATTGACGCGGGTTCTGGCACTTTACGGAAGTAGCCCGTCGCTCCAGAGCAATAGCCCTGAGTTGTCTCGAAACTACACCCCAAGATGCTGTCGCCGTTCGTCCGGTGGATAGTCCAGAGCAGTGGATCAACAGGGTTATATGTTGTGCTCGCAATCAGCTCGCTGGCAAAATCAATGTAACTAATAGATCCAACTGCGTAGAAGTTGTCTTGGACGAAGTTCAAGTTTATGTTCATATACCCGAACTGCGTTGGGAACCAGTTTTCTGGAGCGCTAGTATCAAGGTAATAAAATCGATCAAGACCAGTCTTTGGAATGTTCTGGACCCCGCTCGGAACAGTAAGTTGAAATGAGCCGCTTCGAACCACGCTTTCTTCAATCTCAATAAGGATTTTAGGGTTCTTCATCGGCATTTCGTTCTTGACGGTGACCCACTCGTACACGACGCCAGCTTGGCTTGCCGTTGATAGCAAAGACAGACATGCTGCTGCGATAGTTAGTTTCAGATTCATATAACCCTCTAGTTTGTGGCCATCTATTAGCAATTTCCATGCCGAAACGCTAACTCGTTGATTCACAAGGTCTCCCAACCCGTCATGTAGCTCAGCTGTAAGAACTACCGACACCAAGGGGGCCTGATAGACCATAGTCGGCCTACATGAAAGCAGCATGCACTTAGCCGTTCCGCTCGTCCTCTATCGGTCAAACATCAGCCCTTCGTCAAATGATCGTGGTGCTTGGCAAGGCTTTGGCCAAACCTGCTCGAGGACAGGCTCGTCACCGACAAAGTCGTTCCGCAGATGATCTACGAATAGCATTTTTCATAGTGCAGAACAGGACGCCTGTTTATCATCTGCGGAACGCAAACCTGGCTTGATCTTCTGATTTTAATGACCGTGCGCCAAGTCTTAAATCTGCTGCCAGCCATGGCATGCCGGTTCGATTCCGGCTTCGGGCACCAATGCTAATGTACCCTCCTGCAACTCGCGGCTCGTTGCGGTAGTTCCGCGCAAACCGCCATGCAGTATGTCAGCCTGCCGGCTTAACCCTGTTTGCGCCCGGATCCAACCAGCCGGCTACGCTGCCGCGGTGCATACTCGAACCGACCGTCCAACCGCTGTCGAGTTCGACCTGGTCATCAATGTCGCGCCAACGCACGGCGCGCACCCGGCGGCGACCGGGCGCTTGAGCTCCAAGGCGCCGGGTTGGATCTCGCCCTGCGCATGCTCCTCAGGTCCTGGCTGCGCCGGCGCCCGGCCCCATGACTCCCCGTCCCGAACTGAAGCATCTTGGCAAGGACTACTGCCCAAGGTAGGTCGTGCTCATGTCGATCGTTATCGGCAGCCCGTATCGGCCTGTGTCGACCAAGCCCATGAAGCGGTCCTTGACGTCCATAGCGATGCGAACCCGGACAATATCTGGAAGCGGTCGCGACCGTACGCCAGCACATGTTTCAGTGCCGCAAAATACTTCGACGGTGACGCCCTCTGCCCGCGGGCCCATATCCGCCAACTCCATCATGACGATCGCGCGGGTCACTTCGGCTGCAGCTATCGTCAAATCAGGCTCCCTCATCTCCTGTTCGGAGATCGTAGACAGATAGCGGGTCGCATCCTCAGCGGCCTTGAACGCTCTTTCGTAATCCATCATCAGTGCCCCGTAAAACACCGGAACCGCGAACAGGAATACGAACAGCGGGCACAGGAGAGCAAGCTCTACAGCTGCTGACCCAGATTGCTTACGGATGCATCCCCGCAACGGGTGGTCCATGTCAAATTGCTCCACGAAAGAACTTGATTTGATCCTATTCAAATGGGCGTCGGCTCAATTGCGCATCGACAAACCGTGCGCTGGTTGTTACTGCGGCCAGGCCTGAATCGTCTCCGACATGTCGCCGTGCGGGCGCTCCCGCATTCCTCGGGGCAGATCGGATCCGGTGCGCATTTCGTGGCGGTTTTACGTGATGACCATTCCAGGCAGAATCTAGCGATTCATATGTCACTTCCAGGGGCGTAAACGATAAAGCACGCCTGAGTGGCGGATGAAGATCAAGGGGTCTGCCCATAATTCAGGACGAGCACCGGCTTAACTGCCCCCGGTGTCAGACTAGTTGTCGCCTCTAAATTTCCCCCAGAGGTAGAGGCGCAAGATGAAAGCAAGGTATTCTCCGGCATTTGTAGAACAGGCCCTGGTCAAGGTATTCTCGCGT